>CAMJNB010000250.1 GCA_946407175.1 uncultured Selenomonadales bacterium
CACCGATTGCGAATTTGATATCAAGATTGACCTTGTTAAGTTTTGGGAGCAGATAAACCGCGTGACGAAAACCAATGCCGCAATAGTGCTTTTCAGCCAAATGCCTTTCGGCGCGGAGCTTATAATGTCCAACCGCAAAATGTTTCGCTATGAATGGATAATTCATAAAAAATCAGCGGGGGGGGGGCTTTTTGAACGCTAAAAAAATGCCGTTGCGTTGTCACGAAAATATTTTAGTGTTTTATCGGAAGTTACCGACGTACAATCCGCAATTTACAAAAGGCAAGCCCTATTATAAAATTTGTCGGACAAGTTTTAGCCTAAACTATCAGAATCAAATGCAGACAACGCATATTAGTGACGGCAGACGATATCCGCGCGACGTAATTAACTTTACATTTCCGTCAAACGTCAAGCACCCCCAACAAAAACCTACAGACCTGCTTGAATACTTAATCAAGACGTACACAAACGAAGGCGAATTGGTTTTGGACGCGACAATAGGTTCAGGCAGTACGGCGGTAGCTTGTGTAAATACCGGCAGACACTTTATAGGTTTTGAAACAGAAAAGAAATTTTGCGACATTGCAAATGACAGAATATCGAAGGCGCTTGCAGACAAAATGCAAGTGCTTTTTTAGTAGGTGACAGAATGTCTAAGGTACAACAATTAAACAAGTGCAAAGAAATAGACACGCGGCAATTTGCGGATGAAAAATTTGCTCATACCTGTCCGCGTTGCGGTTTTAAATTTAACGGTGACAAAAATGTATCATTGGAAGTGGAGCTTAAACGACCTGCCGAAAAAGACGAACGGGAAAAAGGTATTTAGTTGTTTTTCTTGCGGCGGAGGTTCGTCACTCGGCTATAAACGCGCGGGGTTTGAGGTTATCGGCAACGTTGAAATTGACAAGTCGGCAAATGCCGCTTATGTCAGAAATCTTAAACCAAAATACAATTTCTGTATGGATTTAAGAGAATTTAACGCGCTTGATAATCTTCCGGCGGCGCTTTACGAGCTTGATATATTGGACGGTTCGCCGCCTTGCACACCGTTTTCACTTTCCGGCAGACGTGAAAAATATTGGGGCGTTGAGAAAAAATTTCGCGAAGGTCAAAAGTTGCAGACGCTTGACGATTTATTTTTTGTGTTTTTGGAGACCGTTAAAAAACTGCGTCCAAAAATCGTAATTGCCGAAAATGTTAAAGGTTTGATACAAGGCAACGCGAAAGGCTATGTCAATCAGATTTTGCACGGGTTTAAAAATTTAGGTTATGACGTCCAAATCTTTCAGCTTAATGCGGCGTTGATGAATGTCCCGCAGGTACGCGAGCGAATATTTTTTATTGCCAATAATCAAAAATACCCGCGTTTGAAATTGGATTTTAACAATACGCCGATACTTTTTAAAGATGTCAGGACGGCACAAGGTATACCGATTGGCGACGGAATTACCAAAAGACGGCTTGAATATTTGTTGCCGACCGATACCATGATAGCCGATATAACCGCGCGTACAGAAAATAAGTTTACGGGTCTTGGTGCAAAAATTTGTCAAGACGACAGGATAGCGCCGACATTGACTTATGCCGGTATGAAAATTCGCGCTTGCGATAAAACAAATTTGTCGGCAGGTGACTACATAAATATTTCAACCTTCCCGCAAGATTATGATTTTGGCGGAGGGTTGGTAAAATATCTATGTGCAATGAGTGTACCACCTAATATGACGGCGAATTTGGCGACAGAAATTTATAGGCAGTGGCTGAAATAAGCCGCTTTTTTATTGGAGGTGACAGCGTGAAGAAGTTTTGGAATAAGGCGGAGACGTCCAATGACATTTACATTTATGGCGAAATTGTAAGCGAGCGTTGGGACGACGCAGAGGTTACGGCAAAAAGCTTTTTGGAAGATTTAAAATCGTGCAACGGCAAGGCGGTCAATCTGCACGTCAACAGTCCGGGCGGCGACGTCTTTCAGGCGTTGGCGATTTACAACACGCTGAAAAATTACAAAGGTGACGTGAATGTTACCATTGACGGCTTGGCGGCGTCGGCGGCAACGTTAATCATTTGCGCAGGTGATAACGTGAAAATGGCGTCGAACGCGCTTTTAATGGTACATACGCCTTCGGTAAGGTTGATTGGTTATTATGACGCGGCGACATTGGACAAAATCACGACGTCACTTAAAGCGGTCGAAGGGTCAATCCTTGATACGTACAAACAACGCTTGCCGGAAACGTCACACGCGGACATTGCCAAAATGGTAACGGCGGAAAAGTACTTGACGGCAGAGCAAGCAAAAGATTTAGGGTTTGTGGACGAAATAACGGGCGAAGTTGACATGGAAGTCGACGACGCGAAAAAGTTATTGTTTGTTAATAAAGTCGAGATTGATTGCAAGAATCTCGGTGACAAATTCCAATCCTTGATAAATTTGAAAGGGGTAAAAAAAATGGCAGATAAAACCGAAACGCCGAAAGTTGACGTGATAGACGTCAAGGCGGCGAATGATTTAATCATAAAAGACGCGATTAAGCAGGAGCGTCAACGTGTAAAAAACTTAATGGCGCTCAAAGGCGACAGCGCAATAGTAAATGCACTCATTGAAGTTGCAGTCGGCGAGGGCGCGGAAGTATCAGACATTACACCGTACATTGACGCGGTTAAAAATTTGAAATTACCTGTTACCAGAAATGCGGCGGCAGAAGAAATTAAAGCGACAATAAAAGAAAATATGACAAGCGGCGCTGAAAACGTCGGCGGCAGTGTTGAAACGGTAATGACGCCGGACGAAAAGAGAATGGCGGACGCTAAGTCACTTGCCGAAATGGTTAATGCATTGAGAGGTGTTAAACGTGGGTAGATTTTTTGGCACGCGCGACGGCATTAAGCGCGATGAATTAATGGGCGGCACGGACGGTATACCGGTGTCAATTCGCAACGTCGAAGTGGCTCAGAATGCGGCAATTGAAAGAGGTATGCTTTTAGCATCGGCAAGTACTTTTGGCGTTTTTGCACCGGCGTCGGCAAGTGACACGGGCAAAGTTTTGGTTATCGCCGAAAAAGATTTTGCGGCTGATTCAGATCACACCGTTACGCAAGCATATACAAGCGGCAAATTCAATCGCGAAAAAATTAAACTCGGCACAGGATTGAACATTGACAACTTTGAAGAGCCTTTACGCAAGGTGAATATTATTCTTACGTCCATTGCTAAGGGCACGATTAACAAAGACGAATGGCAGATTGGCAACTAAGGAAGTGATAAAATTATGGCACTTGAAATATATGATATTACAGACACATTGACG
>CAMJNB010000251.1 GCA_946407175.1 uncultured Selenomonadales bacterium
TACGCTGGCGGTTAAGTTCATTTTCTATCGCCGTGAAAACTGCGTTGTCTCTTTCAAAAGTCATTTTCTATCCTCCAAAATTTTTTTGACTGAAAGTCGGGCATTATTCTATTTCACCGATTGATAAATTGCAAGACCTTTGCCGGTTTGCGGTTAGCTTGACTTTGAATTATTCAGCAAGTATACTTTTTTAGCTGGTAGCTGGTAGCTGGTAGCTGGTAGCTGGTAGCTGTTAGCTGTTAGCTTTTATCTGGTAGATTGTAGAGAGTAGGGAAATTTTTATGCGTGTTGTAATTGTCGGCGCCGGTAAATTGGGTTACACCATTGCCGAACTTCTTAGCAGTGAAGGCATCGAAGTGGTTGTGGTTGACAAAGACGAAAGTCAGCTTACCGCCGTTAAAGAAACTCTCGACGTTATGACGATTAATAAAAGCGGCACCAATCCCACTACGCTTGACGATCCAGATATCAACCGCGCAGAAGTTTTTATCGCCGTCACGTCGACTGACGAAGTGAATATGGTTGCATGCATACTTGCGAAAAAGCACGGCATAAAGCATACCATTGCACGAATACGCGACATTCAATTTATGGGCGAGGCGCGCGAATACGTCAAGAAAAATTTTGACATTGATTTACTGCTTAATCCCGAACTTATCGCCGCGAACGAAATTTACCGCATTTTAATGACGCCTGCCGCGTTAAACGTTGACGACTTTGCCGACGGTAAGATTAGACTGTTTGAAGCGCGGGTAACTCATCACAGCAAGGTTGCCAACATTCCGCTGAAAGAATTAAAATTGCCGAACGGCGTACTTGCAGGTTTGATTCACAGAGATCATAGAATGATAATTCCACACGGCGATGATTTTTTACAAGTTCACGACAACGCCTACTTTATCGGCTTTCCCGACGCCATTCAAAAATTCAGTTCAAATTTTGTTCAGCAGGATTCGCGCAGGTTGGAAAAGGTTTTGATAATCGGCGCCGGTAGAATTGCGCGAGCGTTGGTTGTACAGCTTATGGACGCGGGAGTTTCCGTGAAAGTCATTGAAAAAGATTATGAACGCTGTGAACAAATGGCGGCGCTTTTAACCGGTGACAGCATTGCGATTTACGGCGACGGCACGAATATGGATTTACTGGCGGAGGAAGGCATTGCCTCTGCTGACGTAATTGTCTGCCTTACGGAAGATGACAGACTGAATTTAATGATGGCGCTTTTAGCCAAGCATATGGGCGCGAAAAAAACTATTGTCCGCGTCTATCGCACGGAGTATGTTGACCTAATTGAAAAAGTCGGCGTTGACGTGGTAATATCTGCGCGTCTCTTATCGGCAAGTGAAGTTTTGGCATTCGTACGGCGCGGCGGCGTAGCTCGCGTTTCAATTTTGGAAGGCGCGAAGGCTGAAGCTGTTGAAGTCATTGTTCAAAAAGGTACGAAGGCGGAAGGCAAGAAGTTAATGGACGTTAAGCTACCGAAATCCTGTCTTGTCTGCGCGTACGTTAGAAAAGGTAAAGCCGCAATTCCGAACGGGCATACGATACTTTTGGACGGCGACAGAATAATTTTGTTTTGTCTGCGCGGCAGTGTGCAGGAAGTTGTAGGCTGGTTTACAAAAGAACAGAGATTTATAGTTTAAGCTTGGAGCTTCGAGCTTGGAGTATTACTCTCTAAGCGGTAAGTTCTAAGCTCTAAGCTAACATAGGAGTGATTTTAATGGACGTAAAAAAATTTTTTGTATCGCTGATTTTAGCCGCATTGATAAGTTTCAATATCTGTCACGCCGAAAAAATTTTGGCTGATACCTCTGAAAAATCCGACGCCTACTTTTTGGCGCTGGTTAAAAATGACGACGACAGTTTTTTATTTTCCATATATAATCGCTCAAATTATGAAATGGCGTTTATCCCCTACGACAGGGAGCTTTACAATTTTTACTTGAAACAATCTCCCGCGATTTTTGAAATGTTTAGAATGGAAAATCCCGGCGGCACCGACACAGAATTGGGCGCCTGGGAAGGCTATATGCATATTATTCCGGTGTACGCGCTTTTTAATTATGCTGACGGCAAAGTTGTAGTTGACTATCCGTTTTGGTCCGGCGAAAGTTTAAACCCTTCGCATTACCACAGCAAGATAGAAGAGGAAATTCATACCAAATTGCTGACGATTTTTTTAACGCATATGCCGGCACTTCATAAAAAGGTTAATGCCGCAGGAATAATTTTGCCTTAAGTTTTATTTTGGATAAAGATTTATAAGAATGCAATTTTACTTCCGAAAATTTAAGCAGATTAAAAATTTAAAATTTGAAAGGGATTTGTGCCAAAGATAATGCTGGAGCAAATAAAAGAAACGTTTAGCAGAAATAAACTGAAAAAATTAGTTGCGCTGATAATGTCAATGGCGCTGTGGGTTTACGTTATGGGCTCGCAAAACCCCGTGATTGAAGACAGCTACAATGTAAAAGTCCGCATAAGAAACGCGCCTTCCGAATACAAGGCATTTTACGAAGAGCAAGACGCGCAAGTAAAACTCAGTGCGCCGCGTTCGTACTTTATTGACTATAATGAAAATGACATTCACGCCTATATTGATATTTCCGATTACGGCGAAGGTGAATACGATTTGCCGATTGAGGCGTCATACCCAAAGGGCTTTGAGTTAAATGAAATTTCGCCGAAAACAGTTCACGTAAAAATTGAACCGATAATTGAACGTTCAATGGAATTAAAGCTTATTGTAAGCGGCTCGCCAAAACCAAATACCGTTATTAAAACTATTGACACGCTTAAAGATATTGCGGTTGTGGGACCGAAAAGTATGGTGGAAAATGTTCGCAAAGTTGTAGGCTACGTGATAATTGTCGGCGAAGAGGGAGATTTTGAAATGGACGTGCCTTTAAGTGCGCTTGATGAAAACGGGCGTGAAGTTCCTATGGTACGTGCAGTGCCTTCCTCGATAAAGGCTTTTATTGACATTGAACCAAGTATCAAAAAAAATGTTCCTGTAGTTGCGAATGTCACTGTATCTAAAGGCAAGGAAATTTCAAAAATTAAAATAGATCCTGCCACTGTCGAAATTGAAGGGCTTGCAGAAATTGTAAATGCCGTTGACTCCATAAAGACACTTCCTTTCACCCCTCCTGCAGACAGAAATTCTTTCCACGATACCTTGACGCTGGAAATTCCCGCAAAAATTAAAACTTCGGTAAGTAAAGTGTCGGTCACCGCTGAGCTTAAAGATATTCAAAGTAAAACAGAAAATCAAAGTTCAAGACAAAATCAAAGTTCAACCGAAAATTAA
>CAMJNB010000252.1 GCA_946407175.1 uncultured Selenomonadales bacterium
AATTTTCACGTCGCGCAAAGGTCCCCAACCCAACGCTTGATCCAGCGCCTTGCCGACGTGATCCGTATGCAGGTGAACATCAATCATTCCGCCAGCTCTTTCGACGATTGAAAAGCTACTTAAGTCTTTCATCTGCTGTTCCAATTCAGAAATATTCGCCTTAGAATTTTTCACGCGAAGACGTATGCAATACGGCCGTACTCTGTCATTACGCGGGTCCGGCATATTTTTATGCGTGCCTAAGCCGAGCGACAGACTCACGGCAGGCGATACAAAATTGCCGTCAAGCCCTTTCAAGCAACCTTTCAAAAAACTAAACATTATATGAGCACCCGCGTCATTATGTCCCGTCTGCTCTACGGCGTTTTCACCGGTCTTTATCGCCTTTTCCAAAATTTCGGCAATGGGCATACCGTCACGAACTGCGCGGTAAGCACCCTTAGCTACCGCCTTTGCAACGTATATGAAGGGACTCTCCGGCTTTTCAGGCATTACCCTCTGCGCGTACAAAATGCCGTACTGAAACGCCTTGCCAAATTCCGAGCCGGTAGCGTCGTACTTGCCGATTAAGCCGGTAGCAATGCCGCGAAACATTTGCGCCAAAACCACGCCTGCATTTCCGCGTGCGCCGAATACCGCCGCCGTTGCAACACGCCTGCTTAAGCCGCCTATGCCGTCATCCTTTGCATCGGTCAGCGGCATGACAGCCGCGCCCATCGTCCTAAGTATATGCGTACCGGGCAACGTTCCCGCGCCTGTCTGCGCGTTTATCGTCGCATATTCCAATAAAAATTCACTGTACGCGCCGGATACCATTCTTTTAAAGTCTCCGCCGGTTATAACTTCTCTGCTGCCACCCATAAACTTCACCGACCTTAATGCAAAATTCAATCCTAAATGTTATCGACAAAATTTTTTCACGTCTAAATTTCTAAGCGACATTTAATGCAATTTTCACAAAGCTTTAACAAAAATGGGTGTGTACAAGGGTACACCTTGTGCGTCCGACAAAAATTGTGTCGCGTTGATAAAATTCTTGCCTTCTGCAAAGCCCTCTTTCATAAGTTCGGCGCGTACAATTTCGTAGCCGTTGCTGATTAGTATGAAGTAAAGCTTACTGCCTTCCGCCGCCTTCATTGACTCTTTCAATGCCGCTAATGACTCTTGATTGACCGCCGGAATTATTTCTTCGCCTGCCTGCACGTAGAAAACTCTTTTTATAAATTCAATGTTAATCGGATCCACGAAAAATGCGCGACTCTTGCCGGACATAAGCGCCGATACCTGCACGGCAAAATTTTTCTCTCGAACATTAAAACCAATCAGAATTTCGTAGAAATGCGCTATAACGTCTTCATCAAACCACAGTGTCTTTTTAAAATAATTGAACCACAGCCGATTGAAGGGGTCGCGCATATCCAAAGTTAAGGCGTTGGCTGCATAATGTAATATTCGATTTTCAACGTTAAAGTCTCCTCTTTCTCTGGATGTACCCGAAAAACAATTAAATTTTTTCGGCAACTTCACATAGTTTTTTGAAAAAGCATAATTCAAAATATCTTGATCCGTAAATCCACTGTGTTGCGGATTTTCAGCTATAAATTTTATTCCCGATTGAAAATTTTCATACTCATTGCCGCGCAGTTTATCTAGATTTATTACAAGTACGCCGCCGTTAAAATAATCATTCGGATTTACAAAACCGCCTTTACAAAGTGGAAATCCCAATCCGTCTATTCCGTTTGCCGATTCGGGAACTGCGGCGATAGGTTTATCTTCAAGCGAAATTTTCCAAAGTTCGCTGATATCCATATTTATTACTACGTCCGCGTCAATGTAAATAACTTTTTCTATGTCTGCGGAGAAAAGTTTTGTCATAAGCAATCTGAACATAGTGCCGATAGTATTACGTTGAAATGCTGTTTGTTCGGAAAAAAGGAATATTAATTTTTGAATATCTTCTGCGCAGATTTTTTCGACGTTATAAAATTTTATAATCTGATTGTACTGACCGGCAAGGTAGGAAAATTTATCGCGGTTATCGGCGGTTAAAGTGTCATCGTGCAAAAGGTGCACGGTAACCGAACGGGGGGGGGCAGTGACGTTTTCAAACATTGACAGTATGGACGTGCCGGTAAATTTGGAGTAACGCCCTGTTGCGTCGTAAAGCCCGTAGCAAACGTGTATCATAAAATTCTTCCTTTCAATTTAAATTTAAAGCGCCTTTACAAAATTGTACGTATCCAAAGGCAATCCGTTTCTATCTGACAAAAACGCCAGCGCGTTGATAAAGTCCATGCCTTCTACAAAGCCTTCTTTTAACAGTTCGGCGCGAATTTCATGATACCACAAAGCGCTTAATATGAAATGCATTTTCTTACCTGCCGACTCTTTCATAGACTTTTTTAAAAGGCTCATGGAATTTAAATCTTTAGCTAAAATTATCTCTTCACCTTCCTGCACGGTGAAGACTTCCTTCAGTACGTTGAGGTTTACTTCTTCTACAAAAAATACGCGGCTTTTACCCGCCATAAGCGCCGAAACCTGCGCGGCAAAATCTTTTAATTCTACGTTCAGTCCAATCAAATTTTCATAAATATGCGCAATGACATCTTTGTTAAACCACAGCGTCTTTTCAAAACAGCTGAACCACAACGCATTGAAAGGGTCGCTCATATCCAATTTTAAACTGCCGAATAAATAATGGAGTATGCGATTTTCAGTTTCAAATTCATTGCGCCATCTGCTTTCACGTACGAAAAAATTAAACTTGTTCGGCAACTTGAGATAGTTTGTCGAGAAACAGTAATTCAAAATTTCTTGGTCGCACAATAGGTACTCCGGATGATTGGCACGAAAAACAGTTTTCTCACGCAGATTGTCCAATTCATTTTGGCGAATTTGCTTGAGGTTTAAAACTACCACACCGGAATTAAAATAATCATTCGGCGCCACAACGCCTTCATTGCAAGAACGCACGTACAAAGTCACGTTGACACCGTTTTCAGATTCAGGTACGGCGGCTATAGGAGCCTCGTAAAGCTTCACGTTCCAAAGTTCGCTTATGTCGAGATTTACAATTATGTCCGAATCGAAGTAAATAATTTTATCGATGTCGTCTGAAAGTATCTGCGGCGTCAGCAACCTGTAGAATTTGCCGATTGAAAAAAATGAGCTGTTATATTCCTCTGCAAAGAGACTTCTTATTTCTTCCATTTCTGACGCGCAGATTTTTTCGACGTTGTAAAATTTTATCAGCTGATTATATTTTTCGGCAATGTACAAAAACTTGTCGCGAT
>CAMJNB010000253.1 GCA_946407175.1 uncultured Selenomonadales bacterium
AAAATCTATAATATAATCCTGCGCGGTGATTGTATGGAAGAAAATTTAATCGTCGGTCGAAACGCCGTAACAGAGGCGTTGAAAGCCGGACGCAGTATCGGAAAAATTTTTATCGCGCATGGCAGTGAAGGCTCAATAAAAAAAATTCTCGCTTTAGCAAATGAGGCGGGAATTTTTTGTGAGTTCACCAACAGCGCGAAACTTGACAAAATGTTTAACGGACGGCATCAAGGCGTTATTGCTATAGCCGCTCCGGTCGCCTATTCGACGGTTGAAGAAATTTTGGCGGCGGCAGAATCGAAAAATGAACCGCCGTTTATAATTTTGCTTGACGAATTGGAAGACCCGCAGAATTTCGGCGCTATCTTGCGTACAGCGGACGCGGCGGGAGTTCACGGCGTAATAATTCCCAAACGTCGCAGTGTTTCATTGACACCGACTGTTGCAAAAATTTCTGCCGGTGCCGTTGAATATGTAAAAGTCGTGCAGGTTGTCAACGTCGCACAAACTTTGAAAAATCTGCGCGAAATTGGATTGAAAATTGTAGGCAGTGAAATGGACGCGGAAAATAATTTTTACGATGCAGATTTAACCGGCGGCATTGTTTTGGTTATCGGCAACGAGGGCAAAGGTATGCGCCGCCTTACGCGGGAAAATTGCGATACTCTGATAAAAATTCCAATGGCTGGTAAAATCAATTCGCTTAACGCCTCTGCCGCCGCCGCAGTTTTGATGTACGAAATTTTTAAGCAACGTAGTTTGTAAAAGTAGTTTAAACAACGAAATTTTTTAGCAACGTGATTTTCAATTCAAAAGAGTTTAATCTGCAAAAATTCCTTTACCGTTTAGTTTGGCTATCGATTTTTCCAAAAGTGTCTGATATAATAGCCGAGAATTTTTTAACTAAATTTTTGGCAGGTGTAATTTATGTGGGCTAGGAAAAAGCGTGAACCGCTTTTAATGAAGGAAGGCGTAGAAATTCGCGACATGGAAGGACTTCGCGAAAATTTCGATTTGGAATTGATTTTGAAGTACTTCAAAAACGGAACCCTTTTGAAATGGTTAAGAGATTGGCACTGCGACGAAGAAGCGGCAAAAGTTTATGAATTGGACGAAAAAGAAGATAACGGCAGGGCGCTTTGTGAAATTTTCGGCGTCGATTACTTAGGTACGGACCCTGAAGAAATTGCGTGGCGCACCGAACGCCTTAACCGCTTAAAAAAGTATACGTCAGACCGTAACATTTTGTCGAAAGTTGATAACGTTGCCTTTGATGTTGAGGATTTATTTGACATTCTCGACGAAGGCAAGATTAACGAAATTTATCTTTGCGGAGAAGAATTTATTTTACCTTCGGGCTTTTTACATTTTACCGAAAAAAATTATCACGGCGTCGGCAATGTTAAAGTTAAAATTGATGTCAATGATCCGATTGATTTTGACGCGCTCGAAATTACTTTTGAAAATATTCAGATTGAAGGCTGTGAACTTAAAGGCAACGATATACCTTCCGCCGCGCAGATTGAAACTGTTGAAAAAACTACCGCATATGAATCCCACTCTGCCTTTGATAAGTTTGATGATGTGCAAGCTTTGAAAAATGCCGCAAAAGCCGGCAACGCGGCGGCTATGCTTGAGTTAGGCAACATTTACCTTTTGGAAAAAGACGACTTAAGACACGCCGCCAAATGGTACAGAAAAGCCGCTGAAAATAATGTACATTTTAATGATGATGACGATGAGGCAATGTACCTTGTCGCGTTGGCATTTAAAAACAGTATCGGCGGTGATGAAAATCCCGAACTGGCGTTTCAGTGGATGCAAAGAGCGGCTGAAACAGGCAGAATTGACGCAACGGCTGAACTCGGCGCAATGTATCTTTACGGATACGGAACCGACACGGATTTTGTAAAGGCTTATGAGCTTATAAAAACGGCGGTTGATGAAGATAATGCAGGCGCAATGAAATATTTCGGCGACTATTTTATTAAATGCAAAAATAATTACAGTCAAGCCGGTGACTGGTACAAAAAAGCCGCCGATAAAGGGCATGAAGAGGCTAAAGAAATGCTTGAAGTATTGGCGCACAGAAATGACGAGGAAGGTTATAGCGAAAGTAGCAATATGCACATATACAGCGCTACGGAAGCTGAAGCTACAGTTACAATAGAAAATACCGGCGGTCTGCATGCGCGTCCTGCCTCTATTTGGATTCAAACGGCAAACAATTTTAAGTGCAACATTCACATTACGGCTAAAGGTCAGTTAATTGACGCCAAAAATATGGTTTTGCTTATGAGTTTGTGTATTAATCGCGGCACGCAAATTACAATTTATGCAAACGGCACCGACGCGGTTGATGCGATTAAAACTTTGAAAAAACTCGTTGAAAATAAATTCGGCATAGAGTAAAAACGTGAACTTTAAAATCTAAAAAAAGTGGAATTTAAAATATAAAGCTTAGAATTTACCGAAAAGCGCCGTGAAAGCCCCCTGCTTTAGCTGTGGGGATGAAACGGCGCAAAATGCATCTTGCCAATTTTGAACTTTTATTTTAGAATATATCCTGTAGTAGCATATAAATAGGGTTGGGGCATCGACCCTTGCAGGAGACCTTGTAAGACCTCGCTTTCATTAGAGGCATTGGTTGATGATAGCAGAATCCCCCGCCTTTAGGCGTGGGGAGTATGTCAATTTGCTGATTAAAACAAAAATTTTTTCCCTACAGCACGACGCCGCAGGGAAATTTTTTTATGCCTTTAAATTAATTCGCTTATTGTCAAAACTTGCAACGCGGTTTAAAATTATCGCAAAATTATCATAATGGAGGCGGATAGGAAAATGTCGAGTATGTCAATCACAAAAAAATTATTTCTCGCATTTGGTCTAATGTTTATAATGTTTGCGGGATTCGGCGGGTTTTTGCTGTATTCATTCAGCAACATTATGAGCGAAAATGAAAACGTAAGCGATTGGATAGCGTCACACGTGGTAGTTTCTGACGTAAACGATAAACTTGACGACGTACAACGCTCTGCACTTATGCTTATTATTACGAACGGCACACCCGACCAACCGCGTTGGTTTTCCACCTTCGCCCAGCGTATTGCCGAAGTTGACAACGCCTTCTTACGCTATCAAAAAAATTTGGACAGCTTTGTTTACGACAATGAAAGTGAACGGCAACACGATTACGATTTACTTAATAAAGAATTGGCGCTGTGGGAAGCGTACAAGGAACAACTGCACAAGGTTGAAACGCTCCTGCAAAACGGTACGC
>CAMJNB010000254.1 GCA_946407175.1 uncultured Selenomonadales bacterium
AATTTTGGGAGTACGATCCCGAAATTTGGAAAAATCGCGCAGTCTCGTCAATCTACGAGCCGGGTTCAACGTTTAAAGTCATAACGGCAGGCGCGGCGTTGCAAGAAGGCATTGTGTCACCGAATCAAGTCTTTGTTGACCCGGGCTTTGTCATGGTTTCCGGCAAGCGTATTCAAAACTGGAACGGCGCAAGTTTCGGCACGGTGACTTTTGCCGACGTTGTAAAGCAGTCACTTAACACGGGCTTTGCGTTAATCGGTCTTGAACTTGGCGCTAACACGTTGAGCAAGTACGCGCGAACTTTCGGTTTCGGCGAAATTACCGGCATTGAGTTGCCTGGCGAAGAGGAGGGCATTTTGTATGAGCCTGATGAAATGGTTGACTCTGACATTGCTACAATGGCTATCGGTCAAAGTATCGCCGTGACGCCGTTGCAACTTATAACCGCCGTAAGCTCCGTTGCCAATGACGGAATACTTTTAAAGCCGCACGTTGTCAAGACGATTAAAAATGCAAACGGCTCCATTTATTCAGAAACGCGCGTTGAAGAAGTTCGCCGCACGCTTGATTCTGCGACGGACAAAACGCTTGTGGGACTTTTGGAACAAGTTGTAGCGGCAGGTGGCGGACGTAAAGCGGCGGTACGCGGCTACAGAATTGCCGGCAAAACCGGTACCGCGCAGAAAATTAATGAGTACGGCACCGGCTACACGGACGGGCTCTATATCGCGTCATTCTGCGGTTTTGGTCCCGTTGAAAATCCGCGCTTGACTTTGCTTGTGGTAATTGATGAACCGTCGGGAACTTTTTACGGCGGTCAAATTGCCGCGCCGGTTGCAGGAAGAATTTTTTCACAAGTTTTTAGGTATATGCGAATTGAACCGAGCGGCGCAATTTTTGATGACGAAGAACTTTCTGAAGATGTAGGCGAAGGCGATTCGTCCGGTATGACTGCAATAAAGCAAGCGCAGGAAGTTGAAGTCGAAAAAGAAGTTGAAGAGACACCGCCCGCCGTTAATGAGGAAATTCCCGAAGGCAGTGCGTCTGTACCGAATTTTATCGGCAAAAGTATTCGTGAATCTGCGCGGCTTGCAAATTCGGCGGGGCTTAACTTCGACGCGCAGGGCTCCGGCTTTGCAGTCGAACAGTCCATTGAGGCAGGTGCGATTGTCGATAAAGGTACAACGGTCAAAGTAACATTCAGTCCATGATTAGCTGGTAGCTGGTAAAGATTAGAATTTAAACTCTATAGGCTACAAGGCTACAAGCTAAAAACAGTCGTCAAAAAATTTTTGGCGGCTTTTTTTTTATATGCTATAATGACTTCCAATCAAATTTTTGCGGAGGTCTTGACGTGATTAAAATTATTTTTTCCGATATGGACGGTACACTTTTGACGAGTGAAAATAAATTGCCCGAAGGTTTTGACGCTATGATTGCCGAGTTGAAAAAGCGCGGCGTAATTTTTGCACCGGCAAGCGGCAGACAGTATTTTTCGCTTTTAGACTCTTTTACCAAGTATGAAGATGAATTTCTGTTTCTTGCGGAAGGCGGAGCTTTGGTAATGTATCACGGCAAGGAAATTTTCAGCCAACCGTTAGATAAAAATCTTGCGCTTGAAGTTCTCGAAGAAGGCGGCAAACTTAACAATATATTATGCGTTTATTGCGGAAAAAATAATGCGTATATTCGTGATTTTCAAGACGTGCCGATATATCGCGCGGAACTTTTCAAATACTACACTCATGCCGCGACGGTTAAAAGCTGGGATGAAATTGACGACGTGCCGATTAAAGTTTCTTTTTTCGACGGTACCGGTCGCGCAAAAGAAAATGTTTTCGACAAACTTTTAAATATCAGCGACAAAGTTCAAGTGCTGCTTTCCTCTGCCAACTGGGTTGATATCATGATGAAGGGCGTCGACAAAGGCTCGGCGATACGAAAAATTCAGCAGATACTTGACATTAAGCCGGAAGAGTGCGCGGCGTTCGGCGATTACCTTAACGATTGCGAAATGATGCAAGCGGTAGGTTACAGCTTTGCAATGTCCAATGCTCACCCCGATTTAAAGAAGTTCGCCAAATTTGAAACGGTAAGCAACGATGAAAGCGGCGTGCTTGCCGGCATTAAAAAGCTTATGGAAATGGGATTAATTTAGTATGAAAAAATTTTTGACGCTGATTTTGTCGGCGCTGATTTTAATAACCTGCGCGGCTTGCGGCAATGAAGATAAAAAAACTTCTGCCGAAACTGTTACGTCTCACGAAGGGCAGGCGGAAAATTTGAAAACTGAAAATGTCTCACTGAACTTGACGACGAAAAAAGTTAAGCTGAACAGCGGTTACGAAATGCCGGTTATCGGTCTCGGCACGTACGCTTTGAACTACGACACTTGCGTAAATTCGGTAATGTCGCTGATTAAAAACGGCGGCAGGTTGATTGACACGGCGTATATGTACGGCAACGAGGACGCGGTAGGCGAAGGAGTACGACGGGCAATTCAAGAATACGGCGTGCCGCGTGAAGAAATTTTTGTAATTACGAAAATTTATCCGAATCAATTTGCCAATGCCGAATCTGCGATTGAAATGGCGCTGGAAAAATTGAATATCGGCTACATTGATATGATGTTGCTACACCATCCCGGAGCTGACGACGTGAAGGCTTATAAAGCTATGGAAAAATATGTTAAAGCCGGAAAAATTCATTCGCTCGGTCTGTCGAATTACTACGTTAAAGAACTTGAAAATTTCCTGCCGCAAGTCACGATAAAGCCTGCGCTTGTGCAAAATGAAATTCACCCGTACTATCAAGAAAAAGACGTGGTGCCTTTCATACAGTCAAAAAATATCGTGGTGCAAAGTTGGTATCCTTTAGGCGGACGCGGCTACACAAAAGCGTTGCTTAGTGACGAAACAATTACGGCTATTGCGAAGGCGCACAATGTTTCTTCCGCGCAGGTTATTTTGCGTTGGAACTTGCAACGCGGCATTGTGCCGGTACCCGGTTCCAGCAAGCCCGCGCATATTGCAGAGAATTTAGACGTTTTTAATTTTGAGTTGACGGCGGACGAGATGAAGGCAATTTCAAATTTGGACAGAAACGAAAAGCACGATTGGTATTGAGGACAGCTTAGAGCTTAGAGCTTAAAGCTTAGAGCTTAGAGCTTAGAGCTTAAAGCAGGTAGGGGTTAGGAGCAGATGAAATGGTAACGGCAATATTTCCTGCGGCTGGAGCAAGTCGGCGAATGGGCAGCGACATAAATAAAATTT
>CAMJNB010000255.1 GCA_946407175.1 uncultured Selenomonadales bacterium
GGTGAAGCCGGTAATGATCACATTTACCTTTTTGGCGCAAAAAATTCTACTGTTCGAGGCGGAGCCGGTTACGATTACATTGTACTTGAAGATACTTATAACACGATTATAGAATACGAAAACAGTCACGGAAAAGATGTAATTGTAGGATACAATGAAACAGACACTATCAGTTTTAGAGAAGAAACAGCGTACAGCACCGTTGCAAGCGGCAATGATATAACAATTTATGTCGGCGACGGTCAAATTTTTCTGCAAGGTGCAAACGGTAAGACGTTAAATATCTCTCAAGGTTTTTCTAAAGAAGATACGAAAATGGAAAACCGTATAAAGCAACAAATGCAACTTATGGGCGATTTGTCTATTGTTCGTTCAGCCAACATTTTTAATTTACGTGCAAGTTCAAGTGAAGGTGAATTGACGGTAACAGACGCTCGCGACAATTTAATTGATATTACAGACGCTGAAGGAAATACAACTACGCAAGTTTATATGTCAAAAGACGGCGGAGAAGTAGCGGCAAATGCTCTTGGCAATTCGCCTGAAATTTTCAAAGTGCTGGTAGGTTCACCGGAAAATAAAAATCACCTTATTGCAGGTGACGGCGGTGCAAGTTTAGTTGGCGGCGACACGGACGATATTTTGGAAGGCGGCATTGGGCATACAGCTTTTTCCTACCACTCCGGCAACGATACAATTAAAAGCTATAAATCTTCGGACGAAATAATATTTGACGGCACTTACATAGATTTTGCTGTCAGCGACAACGATTTGGTATTAAATGCCGCCGAAGGTTCGCTTATGATTCAAGACGCTAAAAATAAATGGATTGACATTACAGACAGCAATGGAGATGTTTTGGCGAATTTTTATCTTTCAAGCGAAGGCGGAATTTTGGACGGACGCTTACACGGCAGTAAAACCGTTTTAATCGGTGCCGATAATGTCGATAACCAAATTTTTGCAGGTGAGGGCGGCTCAACACTTTGGGGCGGTAACGGCGGCATAAATGTACTTGTAGGCGGTAACGGCGAAGATATATTTATGTTCGGCAGTAACGACGATCTCACATTGATTCAAAATGCCTCTTCAGAAGATACTATTAATTTGTATGATTTAAGCATTGACGACATTAAAAATTTAAGTGCTACTACAAGCGGCAGAAAAATGTTATTGCGATTTGGTAACGATGCAGAAATGATTGTTCAAACCTCCGGCTCTGCAAGTCCTACTTTCCAAGACTCCGCCGGCATAAATTGGCGACCCAATTAAACTTAAGAAAAAATAAATCTGAAATGTATAGCATTAATCTTTCACCGTGTCGGCAAAAATGTCGGCGCGATTTTTTTGTACAAATTGGCGGTTTTACTTTATTAAAATGTGGTGCTATAATTAACACCTATTTTAACTGATTATAGTTTTGATGAATGAGAAGAATTTGGTTAGGGGCTTGTAATGCTGAAAAGTTTAACCGTGCAAAATTTCGCGCTGATTGAAAAAAGTGAACTTGAATTTGACAAAGGGCTAAACATTTTGACAGGCGAAACCGGCGCGGGAAAATCCATTTTAATTGACGCTCTCGGCGCGGCACTCGGTAACCGTGCGAATACAAGCCAAATTCGCGCAGGTTGCGATGAGTTCAGCGTAGAGGCGGTTTTTTTGCCCGAAAAAAATTCTGCCGTCAAAATCCTGTTGAAAGAATTTGACATTGACGAAGACGACAGCTTAATCATACGGCGCAAGGTCAATCGCGCAGGTAAAAACAGCATTCTTGTCAACGGCTCGCACGTCACTTTGTCGGTGCTGAAAAAAATCGGCGCGGCACTTGTCGACATTCACGGACAGAGCGAAAATCTTTCACTTCTTAAGCCGGAAAAAATTTACAGCTTGATTGACGGCGGCGATGATAAAATTGCGGCAGTGCTGACAGATTATCAAAAAATTTTTCGCTCATGGAAAAAGCAGGTTAAGGCGCTTGCCGAAAAGGAAAAATCTAAATCGGAGCACGATGAACGGCTTGAAATGTTACGTTGGCAGGAGCAGGAAATTTCCGCCGCAAATCTTCAGCCGCACGAAGATGAGGAGCTTGAAATTGAACTTCGCAAGCTGTCCAATGCCGAAAAAATTTCTTCGCACGTCGAGGAATCGCGTGTACTTTTGGGCAACGGTGAAGAGTTCGACATTTTAACCGCGATTGCTAAGGTGCAGAAAAATCTTATCGACGTTGCTAAGTACGATGAAAAAATAAATTCCGTGCTGAAATTTTTGGACGACGCGGAAATTAACCTGCGTGAGGCTTATGACGACATTCGCGCGTACTCGGACGATATGGACTTTTCGCCGGAAATTTTGGATCGCCTTAACGAAAGAAAAGATGTAATTTTTAAGCTGAAAAAGTACGGCGCCAATGTGGATGAAATTTTACAGCGGCTTGAAAAAATTCGTGCCGACATTGCCGCGATTGAAAATTTTGATTCAGACGTTGATACTACGCGCAGATTGATTGAAAAGCTTGAAACGCTGACAAAAAAACGCGCCGAAAACTTATTGCAAATGCGCAAAGACTCGGCGGACGCTTTAGGTGCGGCGATTGAAAAGGAAATTCGGCGACTCGGCATGAAGAATGCGACTTTTTTTATAGGCGTTGCACCTGCGGGAGAATTGACGGAAAACGGCGGCGACATGGCGGACATATTTTTTTCTGCTAACATAGGCGAAGAGGCGGCGTCACTTTCAAAAGTCGTATCAGGCGGCGAACTTTCGCGCATTGCGTTGGCGATTAAAACCGTTTCGGCGGGGCGTGAGGACTCTGCGTCGACGATGATTTTTGATGAGATTGACGCGGGATTGGGCGGCACTACTGCCAAAGTTGTAGCCGAATGTATTAACAAAGTTTCACGCGCCAAGCAGGTTTTATGCGTCACGCACCTTGCGCAAATCGCTTGTATGGCTGATGTTCACCTGCACATTGAAAAAACTGAAAAGGGTACGCGGACAGTTACCGCCGTAGAAAAGTTGGCGGCTGATGAACGCGTCACGGAAATTGCGCGTATGGCGTCGGGGTCGGAAATTCCTGCCGCTATTCAAAATGCGCGTGCTATGTTGAATGAGGCGCGAAAACTTAAACGTTCAAGAAAAATTTAGCAACAAAAAAATCTCCGGTTCAAATTGAGTCGGAGACTTTTTTTATTAGTGATTAGTGAAAAAAACTAGCAACTATCAACTAGCAACTAGGGCGTGTTGAATAACTCAAAAACCGTTGCAAATTT
>CAMJNB010000256.1 GCA_946407175.1 uncultured Selenomonadales bacterium
TACGGTGCCGTCAGCAAAATTTAAATCAATGTGGTCGGGATGAATGTGCGTCAAAAGGTAGAAGTCAACGTCCGCCAAAATTTTTTCCACCGGCTCCGGCAATTCGCAAATCGGCATGGAAATATAATTTTTCGTGTTTTCAACCGCCTTGAAAGGAAAGCCCGGTACTTCAGAAAAACTGCCGAACTTTCTTTGACCGATAAGCCACGCGTCAACCAAAAACGTTAAGCCGCCGTAATTAATTTTCAGTGTTGCATTTCTTACTTGTTTAATTTTCAAAGTTACTTCCTCCAATAAGCAAAGTTCAATTCATCAGCGCCGCTACAACGTCATCTTTAGGGAAGACGCCTTTTTCTTTCAAAGTTTTAATCGTATCGGCGAACTGCGGCAAATATTTTTCATGAGCGACAAAAAGTTCATGGAGGACATTTGTACCGTCAGCGCCGTTTTTAACAAGAGGATTAATGTCGAAAGCTTGACGAGCCATAGAATAATTTCCCGTCAATGCGGCGTCGATAACGCATTCTTCCATAGCCTTCATTAACTGCAACCAGCCGCGTTCATGCGAATTAAAATTACCCCACGTCAAAGGCTCTGCGCCGGACGCCGAAATAAGGCTTGAAATTTCAACAATGGATTCGGCAGGCAGGCAGGAAATTGCGCCGTTATTCTGCGTGTTGACGACCATTATTTGGCGTTTGTCATTATAAATTGCGCAGATACACTCACAAGCCGCGTCGCTGTAATAAGTGCCGCCGCGTTTTTCCAACTCTTTCGGCTTGACGTTGAGGTTAGGATTTTTATAAAGTTCAAACAGCGCATCTTCAACAGCTTTTACCAATTCCGCGCGCGTACCGTGTTGCTTAAATTCTTCCAACGAATGAGCCAACATTTCTTCGGCAAGGTAGTAGTAACGATGATATCCGCAGGGCAAAAGTTTTGTAGATTTGATAAATTCCAACGGGAATTGGGCTTGAAAAATATTTTTAGGCGTGCCGCCGTCCGCGTCGTTCAAATGCTCCAAAAGCAATTCGGTAACTTCAACGCCGTCTTTATCAAATACTCTGTGCCAATTAAAATGATTTAATCCCGCGAACTTGTAATTTAATTCGTCGCGCGTCTTGCCGATTGTATGAGGTTCAAGGCGCATTGCAATTTCCGGAACATTGCAAAGACCGATACAGCGTTTCCAACCGAAATGCTTAATAACCGTTTCAGTTATCATACCGCTGGGATTGGTAAAATTAATCAGCCACGCATCGGAACAAAGCTCGCGCATATCGTCAACTATTGACTTAATGACGGGGATTGTGCGAAAGGCTTTAAAAATGCCGCCTGCGCCGTTTGTCTCTTGCCCCAACATTCCATAGTAAAGCGGTATCCTTTCGTCCTTGATTCGCGCGGGAAGAAGACCGACTCGAAATTGTGTAGTGACAAAATCGGCGTCTTTCAATGCCTCACGTCGATTCAACGTCAAATGAACTTCAACGGGATAACCTGCGGCTTTCCACATACGCTGTGCAAGATTTCCTACGATTTCCAACTTTTCTTTGCCGTCTTCAATGTCGACAAGCCAAATTTCCTTAATCGGCAATTCATGGTAACGCTTGATAAAACCTTCCATAAGTTCCGGCGTGTAACTGCTGCCGCCGCCGATTGTAACAATTTTTATTCCTTTACGCATAAAAAATTTCCTTCAAAAATTTTAATCGCCTTTCAGCTAATCGTGCAGATTAAAATTTATTCCAAACTAAAAAAACTTCGCGCAGATTAATTTTATTTCAATCTGTGATATTAAATTTTATTCCAAAACTGCGGCAACTTTTTCAAGCCACTTTGTAATTTCAATGTGTTGCGGGCAAGCACGTTCGCAAGCACGACACTTGATACATGCTGACGCCTTGCCGCTATCTTTGTAATTTTCGTAGTACGCGCGTTCAATGACAAACTTGGTAGGTTTATTTTCGCCGTATTCGCGGTAGTAGGAATTGTACAGCGCGAAGTATTCGGGAATTGCGATTTTCTGCGGACAGCCTTTCACGCAGTAACGGCAGGCGGTGCAGGGAATTGCGATTTTTTCATTTATAATTTTGACGGCGTTTTCAATGAGTTTAAATTCTTTTTCATTCAGCGGCACGAAATTTTCCATGTAGCTGATGTTGTCTTCAAGTTGCGCGAGGTTTGACATACCGGAAAGCACCATAAAAACATTTTCGTGACTTGCCGCGTAACGAATCGCCCATGACGCTACGGACATATTCGGCGAATCGGCTTTAAACATTTTTTCAACCGGTTCGGGAACTTTCGCCAGCATGCCGCCTTTAATCGGCTCCATGACGATAACTTTCTTTCCGTGCTTTACAATCGTTTCATAGCATTTACGTGACTCAATGGAGCGGCTGTCCCAGTCAAGGTAATTCATCTGAATTTGCACGTACTCAATTTCAGGGTGCTTTGTTAAAATTTCGTCAAGTAGTTTAGCCTTGTCGTGAAATGAAAAACAAATATGCTTGACTTTGCCTTCCGCCTTTTTCTGCTGAATAAATTTAAAGCAGTCAAATTTTTCCGCCGTAGGGTAAGTGTTACTGTTGAGGTTGTGTAAAAGGTAGTAGTCAAAATAATCGACGCCGCACTTTTCAAGTTGCTCATTGAAAATTCTTTCGCAGTCGTCTTGAGATTTCAACATCATTGTCGGCAACTTCGTTGTCAGAGTAAAGCTGTCGCGCGGGTGACGTTTTACCAGCGCCTCACGCACGCAAATTTCACTTTTGAAATCGTGATACATATACGCCGTGTCGAAGTACGTAAAGCCACGCTCAAGGAACAGGTCAACCATTTTTTTGAACTGCTCCATATCAATGTTGCCTTGATTGTTCGCGTCCAAAAGCGGCAGACGCATACAGCCGAATCCGAGCTTTTTAGCCATTTTATTCACTCTCCAAAAAATTTTTGTCCTAAAAAATATCTTTGTCTGAATTTTATAATAAACTGCGCGGCGCTTGCAAGAAAATTTTTAACCGCGCAGATTAAATTTTTGCAAAAAAAATAGCCGTCACAAATACGGCTGAAAGTTGAAATTTTGGTCAACCTAGTTTTAACTTAAGTTTTTTACTTTTAAACTTGAAATTTATTTTTGGCTTATAACGTCAACCATTTCACCTACATTGCGCAAGGCGTTGAGTTCACCGAATTTAAATTTAACGTTAAAATCTTTTTCAATCGCGGCAACAAGGCGAATCTGTGAAAAGGAATCCCAATCCTCAATATCC
>CAMJNB010000257.1 GCA_946407175.1 uncultured Selenomonadales bacterium
TGTAAAGATACACAATGCCTCCGGTATAACCGCCTAAAATATTATCGTCGCCCGTGCCGGCGTTTATCGTTACATTGTCGCCGAGATTAGAAACAGAATCGTTGCCTGAACCTGCGCTTATCGTGACATTGGAACTTCCGTTTTTAATGAAGTCTTCGCCGTTACCTGCGCTTATCGTGACATTATCGGCGTAGTTTTCAATGTAATTCGCGCCGTCACCTGCACTTATCGTAACATTGCCGCCGCTGTTTAAAATGGAGTCGTTGCCTTCACCTGCAAGTATCATGACATTTGCACCGGCGTTGGAAATTGTATCATTGCCGTCGCTTGCGTTTAACGTGACATTGTTACCGCTGTTAAAAACTGTATCATTGCCGCCGCTTGCACTTATAGTGACGTAGTTGCCGGTATTTGAAATTGAATCGTTGCCGGTATTGGCAATTACCGTGACATGTTCGCCGCCGGTATAAATTTTGTGGTTACCTGCGCCGGAAATTATCGTGGCATTGTCGCCGACGCAAACAAGCTCATCGTCGCCGTCCTCACCGAAAAGCACGGAGTTATTTCCTCTGTGGCTTACATAATCAGGACCGTTGCCGCCGTAAATTGTAGAATCTGCGCCGGTATGATTAATACTGTCGTTGCCGTCGCCGCCGTAAATCAAGCCGTACGGACTTTCAGAAGTATTACTGTTCAGCGTGTTGCCGTTGCCGCTGTCAACCGAGTCATTGCCGGCAAGACCGTAAATCGTGACATTGGTATCTGCGCTGATAATTAAATCGTCGCCGCCGGTACCGTTGACAACGGTGTTGCCGTTGCTGTTAATGATTTGAGTGAATTGGTCAAAGCGCTGAATGTCAAAAATAAAATTTTTCATAAAAAACACCTCTTTTTAGCGATTAGCTGGTAGTTTTTAGCCGTTAGTTTTTCATTCTTCATTCTTAATTAACTTAAATCAGCTCAATAACTTTTTCCAAGTGCATGCCGTGAGACGCCTTAAATAAAATAACGTCATTAGCTTTCAAAAATCCGCGCAGAGTCTTTGCCGCCTCCTCATGCGTTTCCGTGACAAAAACATTTTCCATACCGGCATCACGCGCACCCGCCGCAATGAACTTCGCCAATTCGCCGACAGTAATTAAAATTTCAAAACCTTTTTTAACAAGGTACGCACCAATATCACGATGAGCCTTTTCCGCAATGTCGCCCAGTTCAAACATATCACCGAGTACGGCAATTTTCCTCGTGTCGTAAATATCGGCGGAAGTTTTTATCGCCGCACGCATTGATGCGGGGCTTGCATTGTAAGCATCATTTACAATCGTAATGTTGTCGCGTCGTATGACTTCAAAGCGCATTTTCGTCGTGGCGAAAGATGATAAGCCGCGTTGAGATTTTGGATAAAGCAGACCGGCAGTCATACTTGCGGCAATGGCGGCAAGCGCGTTTGAAACGTTGTGACGTCCGATTATCGGCAAGTCGAAATGAAAAACTTTGCCATTGAAATGCATATCAAAATCCGTCGACGCCTCGCCCGTTACAACGTTGTCCGCCTTTAAATCGGCGTCATTTTCAATGCCATGAGTAATGATTTTAACGCCGGGCTTTACCAGCTTAATCATATCGGCAACGTAGGGATTATCGACATTTAAAATTACCGTGCCGCCCGGTTCAATCGCCTGCACCAATTCGCCTTTTGCCTTTGCAATATTTTCTATCGAGCCTAAAAGCTCCATATGCGTTTCATTGACGTTGGTGACAATGGCAACGGTAGGCTTTACGATTTTTGCAAGCGCCGCAATTTGTCCCAGTCCGCGCATTCCTATTTCAATAACGGCGGCTTTATGACTTTCATCAAGTTCAAGCAAAGTCATGGGAACGCCTATTTCATTGTTGTAGTTGGCAGAAGTCTTTAAAATCTTTCCAACTTCACTAAGCACGGCGGCAGTTAAATCTTTCGTGGTAGTCTTGCCGGTAGAGCCGGTAATTGCGATAATCGGAATGTTGAATCTGTCGCGCCAATAACCTGCAATTTTTTGATACGCGGCTAAGGTATCGTCAACCTTAATAATTACGCCGTCAACTGCGCGGGAAAAATTTTTGCTGACAAGCGCGGCAACTGCGCCTTTTTTTAATGACTCTTCGACAAAATCTTCGCCGTTAAAATTTTCGCCTTTTAGTGCCACAAACAAATTGCCTTCAGAAATTTTGCGGCTGTCGGTAGTGACGCCGGTCACAATTAGGTTTTTGTCGACGCCTTCAAAAATTTCACTTAAATTTATTATGTTCATATCTCTCACCATAAAATTATATTTTCAAATTATATTTCCTAAACAAAAATTTTCTGTTACAATATTTTTCAAATTTATATTAAGGGGTTTTGTTATGAAACAGGAAAATCTTTCGCTTCAACAACTTTTAAATTCAGAGCCGGTTAAAAAGCGCTTTGAAATACTTTTAAACACTTCTGCGCCGTCTTTTATCTCGTCGATACTGGCAATAGTGAACAATAATTCAAAATTGCAAGACTGCACGTCTTTTTCAATCGTCAGCGCCGCAGGTATTGCCGCCGCATTGAAATTGCCGATAAATCCCAGTCTCGGTTTCGCGTTCCTTGTTCCCTACAAAAATCAGGCACAATTCCAACTCGGCTACAAAGGTTTGGTTCAGCTGGCAATGCGTAGCGGTCAATATCTCACGTTAAATTCCGGCGCCGTTCGTGAAGGTCAGATTAAAGAAATTGACTTCGTGACGGGTGGAATTGTACGCGGCGAAAAAATTTCTGATGAGATTGTCGGCTACGTTGCCTACATGGAATTGCTTAACGGCTTTCACAAGGCCATTTATATGACGGTTGATGAACTTAAAGCGCACGCCGAAAAGTATTCGCAAAGTTATTCTTTCGATTTGCAACACAACAGAAAAACTTCCGTGTGGTCGACGAATTTTGACGCTATGGCTAAGAAAACAGTACTTAAAAAGTTGCTCAGCAATTTCGGCATAATTGCAATAGATCAGCAAAGCGCGGATTTGGTAACGGCTCTGCAGGCCGATCAATCTGTTATTACGCCGGACGGTTTTCGCTACGTTGACAATGAGAAGGGCGAAGAAAAAGTCGTGCCTTTCAACGAAGTTATCAATTTTGCAGGTGAAGAAGTTGTCCCCGACGCGGAAGATATTTCCGAAGAAAATATCGGTGCTGACAATGACGAACCTGCTAAAAATGAAGATTAACT
>CAMJNB010000258.1 GCA_946407175.1 uncultured Selenomonadales bacterium
CAAGGTCTTTTTTTCTGCACGAAAATTTCATTTCGAATCACTCCTCAAAATAGCCGCGCTTGCGATTTTTATCATTAACCGCTTGATAAATTTTCTGCCTGTCCGATTCGTCGTAACCGAGTTTTGCAAGGCGCTTTATGCACATCACGATAATGTAGCCGAGACAATATTTTTCTACATATTCGTCTTGTGCAAGGTCAATGGCGCAATATCCACAACCTTCATTACGCATATAGTCAAAATTTATAGCTGTTTTAGCGGCGTGGTAACTATTCATAACGGCGGCGGCAAGGTCGGTGTAAAAGTCGGCAGGTTCGCTGTAATATTTTTTTTGGTCGTCAATTACGCCGACAATATTGTCGCATTTAATAATGTCAAGGCGCGTGATACAACACGTAATAACGTCTGCAAGCTCCGTAGGTTCGTCGTCGGCGATATCAAGTAAAGTATATTCTCGTGCTTGAATTTCAATGCTTGCCTTATGAGCCTCCACAACTTCCTCGCAAATTTGGTGGTAGTACTCTTCAACGCTGATGTCGGCGACACGTTCGCCAAATTTATTTTTCTTGACGGGTAAAGGCAAAATCTTATTAATCATTTAAACCACTCCTGAAAGTAAAAGTCTCTCCAAATCATAAGTGTAGTCATTGACATTTTTGCTACGCGCCTCTGCAAATTCGCTGAAAACCATTGCGTCCCAAAATTGCGGCTGATTAGTATAGGCGGCTAAATTGTTGTAAATTTGCTTGTACGGCGATTCGCGGTATTTTTCAAATCGCATTAAATAAGCTAAACAGTCAAATTGCCTGAGCAAATTTATTCGGCGGCAGGTTGTGTTTAAATCCCACCGCCAAAATGCGTCGTCGTACTTGCCGGAGCGGTCGTAAGCACAAAGGACGTAAAATTTCACCTTGTGCCGCACCTTGTAATGTTTGCGAATCAGCTTTAACTTGTCATATACAATTTTCGTGTCGTGATAATCGTCAAATGCAAAAATATAATCTCCGTCGTACCTAGCTTTAAAAAGTAATTCCGCCTTCTCGTCGTCCAAAAGTCGCACGTCTA
The DNA here is from genome assembly GCA_946407175.1 of uncultured Selenomonadales bacterium. The sequence continues at coordinate 1,066 of CAMJNB010000258.1, forward strand.
AGCCCTGCTTGAACTGAAAGGGTTTGTCGAGTGATATCAATTCAAGCAACAACTTTTTCCACTCGGCATAACCAAAAAAATTATCATCAAGCAAACAGATTTTCTTGCGTGATTCGTCCACAAATTCAGCAAGTGGAGAGTGAACATTGACTTGACTTGACCGACGATTAACGCAGAAAGGGCAGTGCCGGAAACAACCGCGCGTTAAAAAGCCGATTGAATAATCTTTATAGTATTTTAATTTGGTGTCGCTAGGTGCAAGCAAAATCCATTTGTCGTAAAGGTGGTAGTCGGGTTTGGTATGCTCGACGTCACGCGGAAGTGGTTTAGCCTCGTCGTAGTAAAAGCCCGTGCCGCCAATTTGGACATTTGGCAGATCGGTTATCTTGCCAAATAAGCCACCGTCGGGAAAGTACGTGTCAGTGAAAACTTTCGCAATATAAACTTTGTCAAAGGCGTCAAGGTCGTCATAATCCAATTTCAGCGCGACATCGTCACCTAAATTTTTGTGATAGCCGCTGATTTTCATACAAGTCAAATTTGGGAAATTGTGGCGGCGGCGTCCGATTAAATCAGCGTCAATTACCGCAATTTTACTCATATCGTGCATTCTCCTCATTTAACTTTTTAAACAACTTTTGACGTGCGGAATCATTCACGCCGATATATTCAAGGTACGACGTCGCGATAATTATCAGTTCGCCGAGTGCTTTAACCAGTGGCAACTTGTCAGAGCCTTCAAACAAACTTTTGGGATTGTACGCTATATTTTCGGCATTGCGGATATCACAGAGCTTTAAAAACATTGCGTGCAAGGCATCCACGCCCTGAAAATTTTTAAGCGGTTGCGGCGCGAAATACCGAGTTAAAAGCTTGCCTGTTTTGGCATTTACTGCTTTTTGAAGTTCCTCAATTTCCGCTTTCATCTGACAATAATTCTTGCGCGGTTCGTCGTCCGGTTCGTCGTCATTCATTGTTATTCACCTTCTTAAGTCTGAAACATTTTAAATTGACGTTAACGTAAAGCTTGGCAGTAATAACGTGACAATGAGCGGTGTTTTTTGTATCGATATTATTGGCATCCAAAAGTTCGTCGCCTTCGTAGACCTCATTGCCTTCCACGTCATAGCCGACTAACTGTGCAACGGTTTCAGGCTTGACGGCAACTTCATACTCGTGTAGATTGAAAAGGTTAGCGCTTGTCTTGACGCGAATCGCGCAACCGTCCTGCCGTGTGACATAATCGCCGTAGACATATTTGCCGTCTTTAATATCTTCAATGCCGCGAAATTTAATTGGTACGTCTTTCAACTAAAGCACCTCTGTTTCAAAATCCAACTGCGGGTATTTACTCTTTAATTGCGCAATGGTACCGTCATAAGGTAATGTGAGTATCACCAATGTACCGATTCTTACATTCGGAAAAAATTTTTTCCAAAATTTAATTTCGGCTGGCGTTTTGTCCTCACGGCGAAAATGCATAGTAGTACTGCCGTCGCTCTTGTCGTAGTAGGTATAGCAAGGTTTGATTTTTTCAGCCATATTTTTCACCTCTCAATAAATTACCGCCAAGTCTCGGTCGATAAAAAAATGAATGCCGGAGCTACACTCATTCCAGCGGTCTTCGTCAAAATTTTCAACCGAAACCGTTTCACCGACTTTGTAAATAAAATCTTTGTCGTGGTTACTGGCAACGCTGTCAACATCGGCGGGTGTGCCGTCAATATTTTCAATGCGTAAAACTTTAGCCTTATCACACCGACACTTGTAAGTAGTCGCTGATGAACGTTTAGCGTCTTCAGGGATTTCCAGAACCACAATATAATCACCAGCTCTTTTAAAGCTGATAAAAGCACCATGTGATGGGCAAGCAAGAAAATATCCTTGCGTGTTGTAATCTACTTTGACATTAGCCAAGTTCGCGCCACTTAAAAGGGTTCCAAAGAGATTAGCGCCGGAAAAATTAGCACCGCGTAAATTGGCGTTAATCAAAGAAGCTCCAAAGAGATTAGCGCCGGAAAAATCAGCACCCTGTAAATTTGCATTTTGAAGTAGGGTGCATTTTAATCGTGCCTCAATAAAGTAAGCTTGTCTGAGAAGTACCCCTGATAAATTTTTACAATTTAAATCTTGATTAGTAAAACTTGCTCTCGCGCCGCCGTTTT
>CAMJNB010000259.1 GCA_946407175.1 uncultured Selenomonadales bacterium
AAAAAATTTCTGTAAATTATAGCTTGCGTCACCAAATTTGTAAATGCGCGGTCTGTATGCTATAATTTTCCCACTTTGATTGAAAGGACGGGAAATATTTTGAATGCATTAAACGGGTTGATACTATGTCAAAATATTTTTGATGAAAATTTTTTAATTGAACTCAATTTTTATACGAATGACAATGAGTCCGCAAAAGTTATGGCGTCACGCCTTGCAACGCTGATTGAAATTGCCGAGCGCACAGGTTTAAGCGGCGACATTTACCGCAGTTACATCATTTACAAATTATCTCACGAGCCGAATTTGGTTTCAAATACGATTGAACGCACCGGCGGAAATATCGGCAAAAGTTTGCTTGACGCATTTAAACACGACATAGAAATTTTGTTTTCCGGCGTAAAATATTTTGATTCGTACTATGACTTTATCCAAAATTATACGCCGACCGTTGAAAATAAATCTGAATCCTTCGTGGAGCTGAAAAGTAAAATTGATAATCTGCGCGAAGATGATTTTAACGGCATTGCGAACGCTTTCATTGAACATTACAAAAAATACGGTTGCGGCGACATTGCGGATTATCGCGCCTTCCGATTTGACGAGGGAACGAAAAATCTTGTCGGCATAAAGCATTTTGAAAAAATACGCCTTAACGATTTAATCGGCTACGCGCATCAGAAAGAACTTTTGACGCAGAATACAAACGCTTTCATTGAGCGTAAACCTGCAAATAATGTTTTACTTGTCGGCGCACGCGGCACGGGTAAATCTTCCAGCGTTAAGGCGTTGGTCAATGAAAATTATTCGCGCGGTCTGCGCCTTGTCCAACTTACCAAACCGCAGTTAAAATTTTTGCCGGAGCTTATGGAGACGCTTAGAAATTTTGCAAGCAAGCGGTTCATCATTTTTTTGGACGATTTATCATTTGAAGAGTCAGAGGCGGAGTATAAATATTTGAAGTCGTCGATTGAAGGCGGCGTCGAGTCACTGCCGCAAAATGTTTTGATTTACGCGACAAGTAACAGACGGCATTTGATTCGTGAGACGTGGCGCGACAGGAGCGAAGGTCACGACGAACTTTATCGCGATGACAGCGTTAATGAAACGATTTCACTTTCGGACAGATTCGGCTTAATCGTACAGTATTACCCGCCTTCGCAGAATGAGTATCTTGAAATTATTTCGCACATGCTTAAAAAGAGCGGCATTGAGTTGGACGCGGAGACACTTCGCATTGAAGGTTTGCGTTGGGAGATGTCACATTCCGGCAGAAACGGTCGTACCGCCCAGCAGTTTGTGAAAAATTATTTAGGTAGCAGATAGTAGATAATAAAGTGTAGATTTTGAATAGGAGAACTTGTAGCAAGTATCTTGTAAAATGTTGGAAGTAATAAAAAAATTTACGCGGGTATCATACAAACGCCCCGTCGTAGCGTTGGGAATGTTTGACGGCGTACACGTGGGACATGCCAGCATAATTCGCCGTGCTGTCGAAATTGCACGTAACATTGACGGCACGGCTATGGTGCTGACATTTTCAAACCACCCTTTAAGCGTCATTGCGCCGGAAAATGCGCCGCTTGCAGTTGGAAATAAATTTTTGCGTCGTGAAATTTTTGATTCACTCGGCGTGCAGGTGCTTTTTGAAATTCCTTTTACAAAGGAGTTCAGCCGCAAGACGCCGGAAGAATTTTTGGAAATGCTCCGTGACAGAATTGCGCCCGCTTACGTCGTCACGGGACCCAATTATACTTTCGGACGTTTTGGAAGAGGTAACGGGCGAATGCTGATTCGTGAAGGCGAAAATTACGGCTTTAAGGCGGAAGTTTGTCCCGCCGTCACGCTCGGCAAAAAAATTGTCAGCAGCACTAAAATACGCGCCTTAATCGCGGAAGGCGACCTTAGCGCGGCGAATGAATTATTGGGACACGAATTTACTTACACTTCGCAAGTTGTTCACGGTGACAGGCGCGGGAGAAAGTTGGGCTTTCCCACTGCCAATCTTGAAATTGATGACAGACATTCAATGTTGCCTAACGGTGCTTACCTTGTCCGCGTCAAAGTCGGCGATGAAATTTTTAACGGCATTGCGAACGTCGGCGACAATCCCACTTTTAAAGTTGCGGAACGGCGGCTTGAAGTTTTCATAGATAATTTTTCACGTGACATTTACGGCGAAAATATTTCTGTTATTTTCATTGAAAAGATTCGTGACGAAAAAACTTTTGATAACGTTGAGGATTTAAAAGCGCAACTTCGCGCAGATTTAGACTTTCTTAAATCCAAACTCCAAGCTCTAAGCTGAAATCTCTAAGTTCCAAGCTCTAAGCTACCTTTTAATATCGACATACAACGCCTTGACTAAAATGTTAATCGATTGAACAATCATGCCGGTTGTGTACTCGACGGCCTCACGAATTTTATTCTGCGTCTGCTCCACAAGCGTCGGAATGTGACTGCCGTAATTCAAAACCACTTCGCAGGTAATTTGCAAGCCGCGATTTTCGTCACCTTTGTACAGATGTCCCACCGTGACTTTTTTCACGTTTTCAATATTTTCAACGTCTTTCAAAACTTTTTCGACGACGGCAAGTATAACTCTGTCATCAATGATAAGTTTGCCGTAGTAGCTGAAAACCGGACGTACGATAGATTTTTCGCCGAGCTTACGGCGACGAACTCTTGACCTTTTGAAAATGGACTGCAGGGGATCTACAAGGTAACCTGAAAAATGCGGCTTAAGTTCAATCGTCGGCACGGGAATTATATGCTTGCCTTCTTTAAGCCGGTGATAACGCGCCAAATCCATTTCTGCGCGTGAGGCAATGTCTTCAATGCGTACAATCAGCTGGATGGAAGGAAGTTTTAAAGTCTGCGCGATTTTATGAACCATATTTTCAGAAGTGCCGATAATTAAAATTCGGTGCGGCTGTATCCTTTGAATGGCCTCTCTGACTTCTTCGGCATGTCCCGGCAACACAAAAATCGCGCGCTTAACTGCCATAATTTTATTTTTTTCTGTCTTGGCTGATTCGCCGGCGATAATATGTCCGTCCTTAATTAAAATTCCGTCGTCAATAATTGCATCCGCGTTATGTTCCTGCGCCACCTGCAACGCGCGGTGACTTTTACCCGTTCCACTTGGTCCTACCAGAGCCACTACGTCCATATAAATTTCCCCAATATTGAATTTTCCGATAATTATAAAC
>CAMJNB010000260.1 GCA_946407175.1 uncultured Selenomonadales bacterium
ACGATATAAACGCCGTTGATGAAATGCTTGCAAAGTACACTGAAGGTTATGACGTGGTTTACGGCGTGAGAAGTAAGCGTGCTACTGATACTTTTTTCAAGCGATTTACGGCGGAAGGATTTTATAAGATGATAAAATTTTTGGGCGCCGATATTGTAGAAAATCACGCCGATTACAGATTGATGAGCAAGCGCGCATTGAAAGGCTTGGCGGAATTTGAAGAGGTAAATTTATTTCTGCGCGGCATTGTGCCAATGGTCGGCTATCTTTCAACAAAAGTTTATTATGAACGCGCAGAGCGTTTTGCCTGTGAGAGCAAGTATCCTTTGAAAAAAATGTTGGCGTTTGCATTTGAAGGGATAACGTCACTTACCATTGAACCGATACGATTAATTACGCGACTCGGCTTTACAATTTCATTTTTAAGTTTGCTTATGATGCTGTGGATTTTTTACAGATATTTTATCGGCGAAGTAGTTGCCGGTTGGTCAAGTATTTTGGTTTCGGTATGGTTTTTAGGCGGGCTTGTACTTTTTTCTGTCGGCGTTGTCGGCGAATACGCGGGAAAAATTTATTTGGAGACGAAAAAGCGACCGCGTTTTATTGTCAGCGAATTTTTAAATGACACGTAAAATTAATTTTAAACGTAGACTTAAATTTAAACGTAAAATTAATTTTAAATGACGTGACTTTGGAAGTTTTAAATTACACGTGAATTTGGGAGATGAGAAATTTGCATAAAGTTAAAATCGGAAACATTGAATTTGGCGGCGGAAAATTAATTCTGCTTGCCGGTCCCTGCGTGCTTGAAGGTTATGAACGCAGTTTGAAAATCGGTCAACGTGCGAAAGAAATTGCAACTAAACTTGGCATACCCTACATTTTCAAGGCGTCATTCGACAAGGCTAATCGCTCGTCTATAAAAAGTTTTCGCGGTCCCGGTCTTGACGAAGGTTTAAAAATTCTTGCCGCGATTAAATCTGAATTGAACGTGCCGATTGTAACGGACATTCACGAAACTTATCAAGCGGCGAAGGTTGCGGAGGTTGCCGACATTTTACAAATACCCGCCTTTCTCTGCCGACAGACCGATTTACTTGTTGCGGCGGCTAAAACAGGCAAAGTTGTCAACGTGAAAAAGGGACAATTCCTTTCGCCTAATGAAATGAAAAATGTCGTGACGAAGTTGGAAGAGAGTAGCACGGAGAAAATTTTGCTGACGGAGCGCGGTACGAGTTTCGGCTACAATAATTTGGTAGTGGACTTTCGCGGCTTGGTGACAATGCGCAGTTTCGGCTACCCCGTGATTTTCGACGGCACTCACAGCGTGCAACTGCCCGGCGGCGCGGGTACGAGTTCCGGCGGTCAACGTGAATTTATTCCTTACTTGACACGTGCGGCGGCGGCGGTTGGTATTGACGGCTTATTTTTGGAAGTTCACGACAATCCCGACGAGGCACTATCCGACGGCGCCAATATGGTAAAGCTTGACAACTTGGAAGATTTATTGAAAAATGTTTTGAAAGTTAGCTTGGAGCTTAGAGCTTAGGGCTTAGAGTTAAATAGGATTTTAAACATGATAAAAGAAAGAGCGATTGAAACTTTAAAAATTGAGGCGGCGGCGGTTGAAGATTTAATTAACCGCGTCGACGAAGAATTTGTACGCGCCATTGAAGAAATTTTAAAATGTCGCGGCAGAATTGTTGTAACCGGCATGGGAAAATCAGGTCACGTCGGAAGAAAAATTGCGGCTACATTCGCATCGACCGGCACGCCTGCATTTTTCCTTCACCCTGCCGAAGCCTATCACGGTGATTTAGGTATGGTCACTGAAAATGATATTGTCATTGCAATTTCAAACAGCGGCGAATCTTCCGAAATTGTAAATATCCTGCCGATAATTCGCAGAATCGGTGCGCAGATTATTGCAATGTGCGGCAGACGTACTTCCTCACTCGGCAAGAACGCGGATTTTTTTATTAACATCGGCGTCGAGCGTGAGGCTTGTACATTGGGACTTGCACCTACCGCGTCGACTACCGCAACTTTGGCAATGGGCGACGCTATGGCAATGGCGCTTATGGAAGAAAAAAAATTTACTTCGCAAGACTACGCGCTGTTTCATCCCGGCGGCGCATTGGGCAGAAAACTTTTACTTACCGTTGCGGACGTTATGCACAGCGGCGACGATAACCCCATTGTCAAAGTCGGTGCTACGGTTAAAGACGCGCTTTTTGAAATGACTGAAAAAGGTCTCGGCGCTGTTTCCGTTGTCGACGAAAATAAAAAATTTGTCGGTCTCGTCACGGACGGAATTATTCGCCGTGCGCTTGAGAAGGACAAAAATTTTATCGACGAGCCGGTTGAACACATTATGTTTACACAGCCGCTTATTATCAGTGCTGATAAATTGGCGGCGGCGGCGCTTTCAGTTATGGAGAAACATCAGCCGCGACCGGTTACCGTGTTGCCGGTGATTGACGCGGACAATAATCCCTTAGGCATTGTTCACATTACTGACTTACTGCGGCAGGGCATTATGTAACCTGCAAAAATATAATCTGCAAAAAAATTTCGGTATGTAACCTAAAAAAATCTACAAAAGAATTTGGGAGGCGACGGCATGAAAATTTCTGTTGATGCATTTGAAAGAGCGCGTAAAGTCGAGCTGATAATTTTCGACGTTGACGGCGTGCTTACCGACGGCAAAATTTACATGGGTATTGACGGCGAAGTTTTTAAGGCTTTTAATTGTCATGACGGTTTCGGCATAACCAACGCGCGTAAACTCGGACTCAAGACGGCGATAATTACCGGACGCAATTCACCCTGCACCGCCAACAGAGCGCGTGAACTTAAAATCGATGCCGTTAAGCAGGGACAGATGAATAAGCGCAACGCCTACAAAGAATTGAAGGCGGAATTTAATTTGACGGACGAACAGATTGCCTACGTTGCTGATGACGTGATTGACTTGCCGGTATTCGTGCAGGTAGGTTTTCGCGCAGCTGTAGGCGACGCGGCGGAGGAAGTCAAGGAACGCGCACACTTGGTGACTGTTAATATCGGCGGTAACGGTGCCGTTCGTGAAGTGCTGGAATTTATTTTGAAAGCGCAGGGTAAATGGGATAAAGTCATTCGTCAATATACGACCGTCGAAGATTTAGGCGGAGATTATGATTTAATGCAGTGATGGCTAGTTTT
>CAMJNB010000261.1 GCA_946407175.1 uncultured Selenomonadales bacterium
TAGCGTTATGTTTTTTAGTTCGCCGTTTAAAATGACCCAATCCTTTTCATTGACGCTTGCAATTTCTTCCGGCGTGGCAAAATTTTGTGGAATGTTGTACACGCCCAGCCTGTAATATTCGTGATGTGAATCTTTACTTTCTTCACAAAGAGACAAGTCAAATTTCAATTCAGTATTCAACTTTAACGCAAGCGATCTGCTGAATGCATATTTAAAGAGCTGGTTACCTAGTCCGCCTGCCATTTGCACTATTACCATACAAAAATCCTTTCAAATTCATTTAAGCCGTCCGCTGAAAACCTGCGGCACGAAGGTAATTTTTTCCGTCGCCAAAAATGTTTCAACTGCAAAGAGTAACTCTGCGTCCATACCCCCTCCGGCTTTTTCTTTGAACGTTATCTTATTTTCATATAAAAACTTGCGCTTAAAAAATTTCGTACCGACAAACTTATTAATTTGTTTTGACGCAAGCAACATTAATTTTTGTTCAGCGCTAAGATTTAATTCAAACATATTCGGCAAATTTTGAAAAGCCGCGTCGGTATGGATGGAAAATATTTTGTTTGGTAATTCGTTTAGACCAATACCGCCGCCGTCATCTTCCGCCAAATATTGAGTTGTGCAAATTACATTCGGAGTATAGTTGTCAAAATTTGCATAAGTCAAATAACGTTTGGGGCCCATTGCTTTGGCGCCAAAATTGGATGCAGATATGTTACTTAACAAAAGTGCAGTGTGCGGAAAAATAAAATTTTTTCCTGCCAAAAACAAAACATAATCGCCGTTTGCTACGCTTAAGCCTTTATTCCAAGCTATGAATTTGTTTGTTGAGGGTTTTACTCTAATTACTGTTACGTTATCATTCTGAGCAAATTGCCTACAGATTTTTCCGCTTTCGTCAGTTGAAACGTTGACAATGATTAATTCATAGTCGGTAAACGTTTGTGATAAAATTTCTGTTAAAATTATCGGTAATATTTTTTTATCATTTTTCACGTAAAGAATTATGGAAAGCATTGGTGACATATCTGAATTATATTCAACCGGAATTTTTATCCAACTTTCAGGAATTATTTTGTTTTGGAACCCGTTTACATGCCACGGGTACGGCGCCCAAACTTTTTTGTCGGGATTTTTATTCAGCCACGCGCCCCACCATGCAAACGTACTATTGGAAATGATATTGTGCTTGCAAAGACTCATTAGATGCATTTCTTCAAAGGCATGCTCGCAACCTTCTACAAATTCCGTCGGTATGTCAAATTGCAAATGTTCCTTGCACCAATCCAAATCGTCCGAAAATACGAAAACCGTAATGTCGGGATAATCCTTTCGCAACTCTTCAACGCATTTAAAATAGTATGCAGCAGAAATTACTCCAAAAGGTTTTCTATGATGATAAAGAAGAAAATCACCGTGACGTACGTGCAAAGATACCGCGCAGTTCGCAGAAAGAATTTTTTCACGCCACGCGGATGAATTTTTTTCCAAAGGATTTTTCAAAGTAAATTCTTCAAGCAAAATGTCACGTATTTCGGCGAAGTATTTTTCATTCTGCCAAAAGCCTTCTAAAATCAAGTCATTATTTTTTTCGAGAAGTGCTTTCCAAAAATCATCGTTTAATTCATTAGATTCTTTCACAAGCATGGAATTTTTAAATTCTTCCGGCGTAGCAAAATTCTCTCTAACATTAAAAATTCCTAAGCGATAGAAAGCATGGTGACTTTTTTCTTCATCGTCGCATAATGTAATATCAAACTTCAATTCCGTGTTCCATTTATTTGCAAGGCAACGTGCAATGGCATATTGAAAAAGTTGATTACCTAAACCGCCTTGAAAACGTGTTGTTATCATTTAAAAATTTTCCTTCCACAAAATTTTATCTTCGACGCTGACGTCGCCGATCTGCACTTCGATAACTTTTAAATCTGTCACGGCGTAAATGGTATGCTTAACGCCGGCGGGAATTTTTATAACGTCGCCGACTTGAACGGTTTTAATTTCGCCGTCAAGATTAACACTCCCCGTGCCTTCAACTACCGTCCAAACTTCTGCGCGGCGTTCATGGCTGTGGTAATTCATTTGGTGACCGGCGTTTAGAATGACTTTAATAGTCAAATTATTTTCACCGGCGTCAATGACTTGGTAAATTCCCCATGACTTTTCGGCAAAACGTACCTGCTCATGAATTTTTTCAGCCAGCGGTTTCATGTAGCTTGACTGATTTTTATCGGCAACCAAAATGCCGTCGGGACTTGCCGCCACTACGATATTTTTCAAGCCCATTGCGATAATCGGCGTATCGGTTTCATTGACGACGTGCGAATTTTGGCAGGTGTTGTCAAAGTAAACCTTGCCGATATTTTGTTCAGACATTACCTCTGTCAAGGTATTCCACGTGCCTACGTCTTTCCATTCTCCGACGTAGCGTACGACTTTAATATTTTTTTCGTGCTCGACAACTGCGTAGTCAAAACTTATGTCAGGCAGTTCGGCGTAATTTTGAAAAAGTTCGGCGTAAGAATCGCTTTTCAAAATGTCACGCGCTTTTTCAAGTATATAAGAAATTTTACAGGCAAAAACTCCGCCGTTCCATAAGCCGCCTGCCGCAATATATTTTTCCGCCTTAGCAAGGTCGGGCTTTTCTTTAAATTCGGCAACGTCGCTGACTTCATCTTTCGACGCGGGAATTATATAGCCGTACTTTTCACTGGGGTAAGTGGGATTTATGCCGAGAAGAATTAAATTTGCCGCAGAATTTTTTACCAACTCTTCCAACGTCAAGAAGTACGCAAAAAAATTATCGTCGACGTACGGATCTACGGGACAAATTACAATCGGCGAATCGGCGTCAACTTTTTTCACGTCGCGCAGGTACGCGGCAGTCAGCGCTATCGCCGGAAAGGTGTTTCGCCTGCACGGTTCGGCGGAAGTGTCGACATTGGCGGGAAGATATTTTTTCAAAATTTTTTCCTGCGCGGCTGATGTTGAAACGGTAACCAAAACCTGCGCGGGAATAGTAAAAATTTGCCTTAGCGTGCGTTGCAACATTGATTCATAGCCGTCAACGCTTTGAAAAATTTTTATAAACTGCTTGGAGCGAATTTCGTTTGACAGCGGCCATAGCCTTTTGCCACTGCCGCCGGAAAGTAAAATTACATGCATTGCTTTTATTCTCCTAATCAAATAGGGTTCGTTG
>CAMJNB010000262.1 GCA_946407175.1 uncultured Selenomonadales bacterium
ATGATTAGGCGATTAGCACGACTTCTGCCAAACTTCAAGGCTCTGCAGTAGAGATAACCTCCAATGTCAACGTGGACAACGCGCGGTTAAGAAAACTAAAGCAAGACGTTCAAGCCCTTTACAATGATGTCAAAAATGTTTTGGGCGACAGTGAACAGCTGAAAAACTTTTTCAACTCTTTGACTTCTACCGATTCGGACGAAAATATCTTGACGCAAGCGACATCTGCCGCTGATATTATCAACCGCTTGAAAGAAAAAAGCGGCGCAGGTGAACTGGTCGACCGCGCACAAGAACTTTTGGACACCGTTACCAGCGCGCATAAAATCGCCAACTACTACGCCGACAAAGAACAAATTGCCGGTACTTCAAAGCCCGCTGAAAAATCTTCTTCGTCTCTTTCAATGACGACGGTTATTGAGAATTTGGACAATAATTCTAAAGTCATCATCGGCAAGAATACTGAAATTGCAAGCGACAAAGCCGCCGAAATTTCCTCTGCCGTCAATCAAGTGGACATTGCCGTAAGCGGACATATCAAGCCTTCAAATGAGGCAACGTCTACTGTTGATGCAGTGGTGAATTACTTCACATCAAATACGGATAACATTGTTGCCGTTGCCGAAGGCGCAAAAATTACGGCGGGCGGTAAACTTGACGTTAAAGCCGCCAACAATATCAACCATATCATTTTGAATGACGGCTCAGGTAAAGAGTCCGGCAATTCCGTTCATGCGGCTGGAACTGTCAGCTATGCAAACGGCGAATCTCTCGCGCTGGTTTCCATTGACGACGAAACGGCTTTGAAGGCAAGCGGCAACTTGAATGTTAATGCCACGAACAATACCAATCTTTTAAATGCGGCTGGCGGTCTTGCCGTATCCAGCGGCGCGGCTGGCATTGGTGCAAGTGTCGCCGTCAATAATTTTGACGTAAAAACTTTGGCTAAGGTCGGCAACAACGACATCAGCGAAAGTGCTGAATTGGTTTCACTTCTCCACTCTAAAATTGATTCGCCTGAAAAATTTTTCGGGACTGCCGACACAAATGCAGATAAACTTCTAAACGCAAAATCTATCGACGTAAAAGCCGTGACTGACGGCGCCATAAATTCTTTGAGCATTGCCGGCGGTCTTGCTACTTCGGAAGATAACAAAAATTCCTCCGAATCATTAGGCGAAAATGCATCGCAGTCCGCAGGTAACGGCTCCAAAATTTCCTCCGCAATGGACACTTTCAGAAATTATTTCACGTCTGATGAAAGCGGTGAAAGCGGCGGCATTTTCAAAGCCACGCTGAATAAGCTGACAAAAAGCGAAGATGAAAGTACCGGCGGCGAAAAGCCTTCAAACACTGCCATTCCGAAAATTTCTGACTTGGCGAATATTTTCAGCGCGGAAAGTGCCGACCTTGAAAGCGGTTCAAATTCTCAATCGCAGTCATTTAAATTCACTTTTGACGGCGCGGGTTCTGCCTCAATCAATCTCGGCAAAAATCGCACGGAAAGCGGGATTGAAAATACCAACGTCACTTCTACCGGCAAAATTGACGTTAAAGCCAGCGATGACGGTTTCATAGGTGCATGGAGCGGCGCGGGAGCTTTGAATTTCCGCAAACAGCAAGGCAATGCCTCCAACAACTCTTCAACTTCCGTCGGTATGACCGGCGCCGTTGCATTGAATAAAATCGAAAACGCGGTTATCTCCGGTCTTAGGAATAATTCTATCAACGCCAATTCAAATTCACTTACAAACGTTGCCGAAAAGACGGGCGCTTTGATTGCCGCCGCGCCTTCGCTTAGCGTTCAAGCGTCCGGCGGTGAAGGCAAAAAGAATTTTTCAGGTGCGGCATCGGCGTCAGTGTCCATTGCGCAAAATACGGTGGGCGCTGAACTCGTCAACAATAACGCCCAAAATTTGTCCTCTTTGACGAACAAAGCTGAAAATCTCGACACGCAAGTAGTAGGCGGAATAAATCTTTCCATTGCAACCGGCGGCAATAAAGGTACGGCAGTAGGCGGCTCGGCAAGTTTCGCGCATTTGAAAAACGACATTCACGCGACGATTGACAAAGGCGCTTACACTGTTGCAGGTGATTTTGCCAACACCGCAACGACTTCAACCAATCAAATTGTCGGTTCTGTCGGCGTGTCTGTTGCAACGGGCACGGAGTCAAGCTACGGTTTTCAAGGCGTGCTTGCGTACAACCGCATTGAAAATAAAGACTACGCGACAATTAAAGGCGCTACCGTCAATGCAAGCGGAAAATTTGACAACTTGGCGCAGGATTTCAAAGTTGAAGGCGATAAAAAGCACGACGCATTTTTATCAAAAGCCGGCTTGGACGTGAACGGTCAAAGCTACGCTGACGAGGCGTCCGTTTCAAAGAGCGATGAAACTTTAAACGTTGCGAAGAATCAAACTTCCAATTCCGATGACGCACAAACTTTTAACGCCGAGACTTCCGAAGATAAAACCAAAACTTCAAACTACGGCAACAAAATTATCACTGCCGCATTAGCCGTATCTGCAAGCGGCGACGGTTCGGGTATGGCGTCACTGGCAATAAGCGACATTGACAATGATTTTGAATCCGTCATTGAAGGCAGTACCATTGAAGGCGGCAACGAAAGGAAAAATGTTCACGCCGAATCAAACACGCTCGACATAAACGCGGCGGCAGGTGCGGCGGTAAGTTCAAAAGGATTCGGCGCAGGAGGTTCAATCAGCTGGCAGACTACGGACAATACCGTTAAAGCCGGCATTGATTCTACCAACGGAAAACATTCGGGGCTTGACGTGAACGCCTTGTCTAATGCCTTTGAAGTCAACGTCGCGGGACAACTTTCCGGCGGCAAAGGGACAGCTTTAGGTTTGGCGCTGGCTTACAATGCGTTGAATGATTCGACTGACGCTTTCATAAAAAATGTTGACTTTACAAAAGGCGAATACGGTAGCGGAAACATTCACGTCAACGCCGAAAGTACAGGCGCAGTCTATGCAGTCGGTGCAGGCGTCGGCGTGTCGACAAACAGCGCTGCGCTCGGCGGTTCAATAGCCATAAATCGCGGACACAATTCAACCAACGCCTTGATTGAAAATGTGAACTTGAATGATACGTCCGGTAACACGGGCATAAACGTAAATGCACGCGATAAAATTAATAAGCTGGCAGTTGTCGGAAACTTGC
>CAMJNB010000263.1 GCA_946407175.1 uncultured Selenomonadales bacterium
GGCAGTAGGCGGCGCGGTTGCTTACAATGACGTCGGCACTTCAAATTCTCGACAAACTACAAACGCTGAAATAAAAAATTCCACTTTGCAAGGGCTTAAAAATTTATCCGTTACCGCTGATGACAAATCGGAGTTGACGACAATCGGCGTCGGTGTAGGCGCGGCGTCCAAAGGTGCGGCAGTTCAAGGCGCGGTAGCTGTTGCCACAATCAATAAAGATGTCGGCACGGCAATAAGCAATTCAAATATCACCTCTACCGGCTTGACTGAAATTAATTCGGCGACGGCGGAAGATATTACCACGTCTGCAGATGTGCTGGCTTTGAATTTGGGAACAGGCGCGGCAATAGGTGCAGGTGTTTCGATAAACAATGACGATACCAAAACTTCAAGCGCCGTAAAATCTTCAAGCATAGAAGGCAACGGCTTGGAAGTTTTTGCGGCTAACAATTCCGCCATTTTGAATGTCGGTATAGGCGGGTCTGCAGGTGGCACCGGTGCGGCGGTCACAGGTTCGGTTGCCGTCAACAACATTTCCGGTAAAACCTCTTCCAACGTTGACGAGTCGCAGATAACTTCAAACGGCAAAAATAATGTCGTGGTTGACGCGCAGAGCGATGAAAGAATTTCAAACTACGCGGGAAGTATCTCTTTTACCGGTACAGGCGGCGCGGTAGGCGTGTCTGTTTCGCGCAATAATATCACGTCAGAAACAAATGCCGAAATTACCAGCAAAAATTCCGCGATAACCATTAACCGCAATGAAGACGGCTACCAAGAAACTTCTTTGAAAAATTTTGTAGACGACAGCGCGATTGTCAATGAGGATTTTGCGAAAAAGCTTTTCGACACCAAAAACAATGTTTCCGATAATGACGACAGCGCAAAGAAGGACGCGGCGCAAAAAGATTCTGAAGGCATTGGCAGTGTATTCAGAGCAAAGACGGGGCTTGCAGATTCTAGACAGGCGACGAATTATCACGGCGTAGTTGTTTCAGCCAGCGGCACTCATACCTTGAAATCTTTGATGATAAACGGCGGCGCGGCAGGAACCGGTGCGGCTGTAAACGGTACTGTCAACATTAACAAAATCGGCGGCGCAACAAATGCCGTTATTGACGGTGCAAAAATTTCGGCGGCAAGCGATGACGTGAATGTTGTTGCGCACGACTACACGAACAGTATCGGCTTGGTCGGCACGGCGAATGTTGCGGGAACCGGCGCGGCGGTCGGTCTCGGCAATGACAGCGAAGACATTACACGCGCGGTAAATTCTGCGGTCACGGGACAAAATCGCGACTTTGAAAATAACGGCGACATTTACGCAGATAAATTTAGCGTCGAATCCAAAGGACGGCAAGGAATTACCTCTTTGGTAGCCGGAATTTCAGGTGCGGGCGTCGGTGCAGGGTTGTCCAATTCAACCGGCGTTTACCTGCTTGACGCAAAAACTACAGCCTCTCTTAACAACGCCAACGTGAAAAATAATTCCCTCAGCGTAGTTGCCGACCATGATTCAAAAATCAATTCTTTAGGCGCGGCAATAGGATTCAGTGCAGTAGGCGCGGGAACGGGTTTAGGCGTCGAAGTTTTAAAAGAGACTGATGAAACTTCCGCCAATGTGAAAAATTCTAACGTCACCTACTTGAATGCCGAAAATAATCTTGATATTAAAGCCGTCAACAAAACTAAGCTGAACTACGAAATTTTTGACGTCGGTGTCGGCGTTATCGGCGTAGGCGCGGCAGGAAGTGTCGGCGTTGCCAACGTTCAAAATAATGTTGTGACGAACGTTGAAAATTCCTCGCTAAGCAACATAAGTTCTGCCAACATTAGCGCGGAAAATAATCTTGACTTTGACAACTTTGCATTTACCGGCGCTGCAGGATTAGGCGGAGTCGGTGTCGGCGTTGCAGTCAATACCGTTGATTCGCTGATAAAAACTAACATTGACAATACCTCGATTAAAGCCGAGACAATTTCGGTAAGGTCGACAGAAAATCGCGACTTCAACGAAAAAGCGGCGGCAATGGGTGCAGGCGGTGTTGCGGCATCTGCCAATGTCATGATTACAAATATCGGTCAAGAATTGGCGGACAGCTACGAATCGGCGGCAAATACCGGTTCAAGCGATAAAGACGGATCGCAAGTCAACATAAACGAAAAACTTTCTACTGCCAATGACGCCACTTCAAAAAATAAATTAAGCGGCAATTTCGGTGAAAAATAATCCTGCCAACGGCTTAAATGTTTCAACGTCTGAAGTTACTGCGACAAAAGGCGGCACTTCCGAAGGTCTAAGTTCCGGTGTTGAAACGACGATTAAAAATTCCACTTTTGCGGCAAATAGCGTAGACATCAGCAACAGCGCCGTAAATGAAGTGGTAATGGACGGCAGAAGCGGTGCAGTCGGCGCAGTCAGCTTGAACGGCGCGATCGGTATTTTGAACATAAGCAAAAATTCCGCCTTGAACTTAATCAACACGAATATAAATTCGGCGGAGGATATTTCAATAAGAAATTCTGCAAGCGGAACCGCCGAACTCGATATCACGCAGGGCAGTGCGGGAGCTTTCGCGGCAAATGTTTCTTACGCGGCATTAAATTCAAGCGGCGTCGACAAAGTAAAGATAAGCGGCGGGAATTTAACGGCGGGCAGTGTCATCAACGTGATAAACGCCGACAATTCTCAAAGCAACGTAAATTCGGTTGGCGTTGCGCTCGGTGCCGGTGCCGCAGGTGTTTTGATTGCCGAAGGTAAAGCGGACAGCGCCAACAGCGTGGTTATTGATAATGGCGCGGTGTTTACCACTACCGGCAAAGAAATTTCACTGGATGACGGCAGTACCTACACGGCAAGCAACATCAACATTCAAGACACGAACGGTACGCCTTTGAAAGTTGAGGCGCAAGCAGTGACCGGCGGCGCACTTTTTGCAGGAACCGGCATTGCGGCAACGGCAGAGACAAACTCTTCGGCAGAAATTGAGATCGGCGAAGGAGTTCAGCTTAATGCTAAAAATCTTAACGTAAATGCGACAAACTTTTTGAATACGGAGGCGATAACTTCAACCACTTCAGCCAGCATGCTTTCAAGCGAATCATTGACCGCTGTAAAAAATCAAATCGGAAGTTCTGAAGAGAATACCTCTGCCGCGACCGTAAAAATAAATAAA
>CAMJNB010000264.1 GCA_946407175.1 uncultured Selenomonadales bacterium
AAACTGCCAAACTTTGCAAGAATCCCACGCCTCTAAGGCGGTGGGAATGTTCAATTTTGTTATAAAATATCTAAAAAAATTTTTTGGAGTGATTGCGTTGAGTTCAATAAATAAATTTGTGCAAAAAAATATGTCGCTGATAGTGATAATTGTCACGGCGGTTGCATTATTTTTTCCGATAACCTTTTCTTGGACGGTTTCAAAAATCACAATTTTGCTCGGCGTTGTAATGTTGGGAATGGGAATGACTTTAAAAATTGAAGATTTTAAATTTATTTTGAAAAATCCCAAAAATGTTTTAATCGGAGCGATTGCACAATTTACAATTATGCCGCTGATTGCATTTTTAATTACAAAAATTTTTTTATTTCCTCCTGAAATTGCGATAGGAATAATTTTAGTCGGAGCGTGTCCCGGCGGAACTTCTTCAAATGTCATGACTTTTTTGGCAAAAGGTGACTTGGCACTTTCAATTTCAATGACAATGACGACAACAATTTTATCGCCGCTCGTCACTCCTGCGTTGATGTTTTTATTTGCCGGCGAATGGCTGGAAATTTCATTTTATGCGATGATGATTTCCATTTTTAAAGTCGTAGTAATCCCGATTTGTTTAGGAATTTTTATAAATGCGATGTTTGGAAAAAAATTTAAAAATTTTTTGGAATATTTGCCGATGATTTCAATAATCGCAATAATGTTGATACTTGGCGGAGTAGTTGCGGTGAATTCAGAAAAAATTTTTGAAGTCGGCTTAATGATTTTAATTGCAGTCGTTCTTCATAATTTACTGGGATATTTTTTAGGATTTATTTTAGCAAAAATTTTACAAATGGAAATGGCGTCGACTAAAGCAATATCAATAGAAGTCGGAATGCAAAATTCCGGTTTGGCAACGTCACTGGCAATAGTTCATTTTGGAGCGATGGCGGCAATTCCGGGCGCAATTTTTTCTGTTTGGCATAATATCTCGGGTTCGTTAGTCGCAAATTATTTTTCAAAAAAAATATAGTAAAAAGTTTTTGATAAAATTATCAGTGTTGAGGAAACAATAAAATTGAAAGTCAGCGACTACTTTATTCTCTCTCAATTTTGAAAATTAAGGCAGGAAACCAATTTGGATATTCGCCACAAATATTTTCTTAAACTTGCCGAATTTGTAAAAAGCGATGAAAGAAATGTGCAGTTAAAAAGTAAAAATATAAGATTTTCCGCCAGACTTTATATGATAATCTGTTTACGAAAAACTTCAGATTAAAGCAGGAGGCACAAAATAAAGCTTTTTCATAGCGGAAAAGCCTTCACTTGCAAGAGCGATAGCCGCCGGAATAGGAGGCGGTAAAAATTGTGCAGGTTACATCACTTTTAACAGCAGAAAAGCAATTTAAAATTATTCGTGACTTGATAGCTAAAGCAACAATGATTGTAAATGCGGACGACCCAGATCGCTACGGACAATTACTCGTCTATGAAGTTTTGAATTTTGTAGGGAACAAAAAGCTGGTGCAAAGAATTTTGTTAAACGCGCTTGACGAAAAGTCGGTTAAAGAATCTCTGTCCAATTTGAGAGATAACGAAGAATTTCAAGGCTTGAAAAATGCGGCATTGGGTAGAAGTCGTGCGGATTGGCTTGTAGGAATGAATTTGTCAAGAGCCTATACGATTTTATCGCGTCAAACAGGTTATGAAACAATTTCAGTAGGCAGAGTAATGACGCCAACAATGGCGTTGGTCGTTCGTCGTGATGAGGAAATTGCAAAATTTAAACCTGTCACCCATTACGCAGTTAAAGTAATTTTTAAAAATGAACTCGGCGATATACTTACAATTTGGCAAATGACAGACAAAGTTCCGAACTTAGATAGCGAAGGACGGCTTTTAGATTTAAAAACTGCAGAAAAATTTCTTGAAAAATTTAATGAAAAGTCGGCTACGCAAGGAAAAATTATAAGCGTCGAAGAGAAAAATAAATCCGAATCGCAACGATTGCCTTATTCATTGTCAACGTTACAGATTGAAGGCGGAAAGAAATATGGGTATTCACCGCAAATAGTTCTTGATACAATGCAGTCGCTCTACGAGAAAAAATTTACGACGTACCCGCGTTCAGATTGTGAATATTTGCCGGAAAATCAATTTGCAGACGTAGCGGAAATTCTCGGACATTTAAAAAATTTGCCAAATGAAGAATCTGCCGAACTTGTAAAAAGTGCTGACGTTTCAATAAAAAATCGCGTTTGGAACGATAAAAAAATTTCAGCGCATCACGCGATAATACCAACGCGAATTAAGGCAGATTTTGAAAATTTGAATGAAGTGGAGAAAAATTTGTATTTGCTGGTGACACGGGCATATTTGGCTCAATTTTATCCAGTTCACGAGTATAAATCGACGAAAGTAATTATTTCTTACGCAGATGAAAAATTTGTAGGAAAGGGCAAGAATGTTACTAAACTCGGCTGGAAAGTGCTTTATAAAAATTTCGCCCCCAAAGATGAGTCGGAAGAAACAGAATCAGTACTCCCGCAAGTGTATGAAGGCGAAACGGTAAAATATGTTTCCGGCAACGTTGTCGAGAAAGTAACAAAGCCGCCGAAAAAATTCACGCCGGCAACGTTGTTACAGGCAATGAAGGAAATATACAAATTTGTCAAAAATGATTCGTTGAAAGACGAACTCAAAGAATGTTCGGGAATCGGTACGGAAGCGACACGAGCAGGAATAATCGAAAAACTTCAGACAGCGGGATTTTTAAAATTAGCGGGGAAATTCTTCGAGCCGACAGAAAAATCGAAAATGGCGGTGAAAATTTTGCCGGATGAACTCATTTACCCTGACACTACTGCAATATGGGAAAAAACGTTGGAAGAAATAGCGACGGGTAAAGGAAGCTTGGAAAAATTTTATCAAGCGCAACTGAAAGATTTAAATGAACTTTTAACGAAGGCGAAAAACATTGAAATAAAGCCGTCGGCAAGTCAAGTAGTTTGTCCGAGTTGCGGAAAAGCTATGGTTCGCCGCAAAAGTAAAACGGGATATTTCTGGGGATGTAGCGGCTATCCCGAATGTAAAAGTACGGCGCGAGACATTAACGGCAAGGCAGATTTTACGAAATCAGTACAAAAAGCGAAATGTGCCCATAATGGGCAATGCCATTAACTTAAGCGACACGGT
>CAMJNB010000265.1 GCA_946407175.1 uncultured Selenomonadales bacterium
CTGCCACTTCGTCCCAATTTTTCCAGCCGCCCATATGCGCCAAAATAAATTTAAATTCGCCAATTTCTTTTACAACGTGACGCGACATTTTCGGCGTGCAGTTAATCTTGCCGGGAAAACCTATGTCAAGTCCAGCGTGAGTGATGACGATTAAATCAAGTTCGGCGGCGCGATAAATTATGCGCAGAAATTTTTTGTCGTCAATATCGGCACCTTGATAGACGGGGTGAATTTTAATACCTTTAAAGCCCAAATTTTTCACGCGGCTTAATTCTGCGCGGAAGTCTTCAAAGTCGGGGTGAATGCTTGCAAAAGAGATAATCCCCGCGTCAAAATATTTTTCGTTAATCTGCGCGGCGTTGTCGTTAATTTTAATAACCTGCTCCGGCTTTGTGGCGACAGGTAGGATTACGGAAATGTCGACGTGAAATTTTTTCATAGAGTTTAAAAGTCCGTCCAACGTGCCGTCAGTGAAAGGCGTGCTGTGACTTATGCCGCTCAACTTTTCAAGAGTCGACGCGGCTATTTTGTTTGGAAAAATATGCGTGTGAATGTCGATAATCATTTTGCACCTCAATTTAAAAATTACACTTCAGATATGGCGTGTTAAATAACTCAAAATTTTAAAAAATCTTAGTCATTCATAAAAATTTTGTGCTTGACGTCAAAAGGTACAGGGTAGTAAAATCATTTTAGTTGAAAATTTATCGTAATGTATGGAGGAATTCTTATGGCTCTTGATTCTCAAAATTGGAAACGCGAATACTTGAAAAGCCGTGCTGAAGTCAAAACTTTAAAATCGGAACTTCGCAAACTTCGTGAAAATTCTAATGCCGACGTCAATCTTTCCGCAGTTTACGCCGAAATTGCCGCACTTCGTGAAAATGTTGATTTGCTCAACGAACTTGTAAGAAAAATCCTTCCCTATGACAAATATAATATGGAGGACGATCCCGTTTTTGAAAAAGTTCGTGAAGTTTTGGCAAAACATTTGAATCTTGATAAAGATGAGATTGGAATTCAATCCGACATTAATACTGATGATAACGCTTTTAAAGACGCGATTCAAGAGTTGGAGGATTATTCCGGCACAGAAATTCCTCGCGACGATTACACGAATTTTTCTAACGTTTCTGACATTGTCGTCTATATCAATAACAGTAAACCATCCAATCGCGATGACACGAAAAATGACGGCAGGGAGGACAACGCCGTCACTTTTGCAAATGTAACAACCGTGATTCAAAATAAAACCGGCGTACACGCAAGAGCCGCGTTTAGATTTGTAAAAACTGCATCAAATTTCAGTTCAAAGATTACAATTTCGTCCGGCGGCGCGACAGTCGACGCCAAAAATATGTTAATGATTATGTCAATAGGCTTGCAATTCGGCACGGAAATTACCGTCACTGCCGACGGTTCCGATGCGCGTCAAGCTGTAGTTGCTTTGAAAAAATTAATCGACGATAAATTCGGCGAAGAATAAATAAAAATTGTTAAAACATTTTCTCTTGCCTTTATCTTTTTAATATGATTTGAAATTTTAACCTCCGATTAGGAGGTTTTTTTTATTTTCCGCCGTGAAATTTCTCCCCACCCCTACGCATCATTTTAAATCAATTACAATTTATCTTAGCCGCTATAAATGTTTCCCCTGCGCTAAGTGGATAATCATTCAGCTTTAATCATTAAGAAAGGAGGTGATATTCAGCACATTTTTAAAAGGCTAAAATTTATTGAATGAAGGAGGGATTTTTCATGAGCAAGATGGCTTTTGATCTTCAGCGCTTTGCATTTAACGGAAAGTCTTCCAAAGATAACTACAAAAACATTTTAGCAAGTAATGTCGTGTACGGCAACGGCGGGAACGATTCTCTTGTCAATTCTGCTGACGACGCAACACTTAGCGGCGGATCAGGCAATGACACGATAACAAACATTTTTTCCGATGAAAAAGGCGGCGACGGAGTATCCATCAGCGGCGGCGCAGGCAATGACTTTCTGCAAAATACCGACGGCTACGACGCAACCATTTTGGGCGGCGACGGCGCGGACACGATTAAAAATGTTAACGGCGACGAAGCGTACCTTAGCGGCGATAAAGGCAATGATTCAATCTACAGCAGTAACGCCAATAAAGCTACAATTTTGGGCGGCGATAACAACGATACAATCACAGTGTATCGCGGTAAAGATTCAAAAATTGAAGGCGGCGCAGGAGCAGATAGAATAAGCCTTTCAAGTAGCGCGGGGACAACGACGGTTATCGGCGGCACAGGTGATGACACGATTTACGGCGACACGCGCAAGCCGGTGTTTACGTCTACAAAAAAGGCGACGGCAACGATTTGGTTTACAACTACACAACTTCACAAAAA
Organism: uncultured Selenomonadales bacterium; assembly: GCA_946407175.1. Next base: position 2,379 of record CAMJNB010000265.1, read on the forward strand.
CTTTCACTTACCGGAGGCGTCTACTACACGCAAGACACCGTAGGTTCAGATGTTGTTGTAAGCGTAATCGGCGGCGGCTCCATAACTTTTGTAGGTGCAAGCAACAAAAAAATCAACATTGTCGGCGGCACGGCTACCGTTGCCGGTCCCCAAAATGTTACGGTCAGTTCAAGCAACGTATCTGTCGGCGGCACTTCCTACGGTGACAAAATCACTAACAATAACGGCAAAAATGTTACGATTGTCAGCGGCGCAGGCAACGATACCATTCACAACAAGATAAGCAGTCATAAAACCAACAGCAACGTGTTAATTAATTTAGGCGACGGCGACGACAGCGCGGACAATGAATTTGGCTCAGGCTCGACGATTTTAGGCGGCAACGGTAAAGACAGCATTTTTGACGCAAGTTGGTATACATTCATAGACGGCGGCGAAGATGCCGACTCGATAAATGCCAACAACTACGCTCAAACCATATACGGCGGCACGGGCAATGACACGATAATTTTCAGCGGCAGTTACGGCTCTCTTAACGGCGGCGCTGATAATGATACCATTAAACTCTCTGGCACGAATACTACGGTGAAAGGCGGCGCGGGCAACGACTACATAAGCCTAAGTTCAAGCTCAAGCCTTAACACTTTCCAATTTGGCGCAGGTGACGGCTTTGATACCGTTAAAGGAATTGGTGACAAAGACACAATCTCATTAAGCGGCGGATATTACACGATTGAAACGGTAGGCACCGCTAAGGTGATAAGCTTAATCAGCGGGGTTGGTTCGCTGAC
>CAMJNB010000266.1 GCA_946407175.1 uncultured Selenomonadales bacterium
CATATCTTTAGTGATTAGCTTAAACCTCTAAGCTCCAAGCTCATATCTTTAGTGATTAGCTTAAAGCTTAGAGCTTGGAGCTTAGAGGTTTAATTCTTAATTATTTTTACTCTCTGCACGCTTTTTGGCGTCAGCAAGAATTTTATTAATGGGGTGATCCTTTCGAGTAGGACAGCTTTCATTGCCGCAATAAAACATTGGCGCACGGTTTTTAAATCTGCGCGTAAACATTGTGGCGCCGCAAACTTTACACGGCGTATTCTGCGGCTCGTCCCACGTCTGAAAATCGCAATGCGGATAATGCTCGCAACTGTACAATGACCTGCCGCGTCCAAATTCTCTTTGTGTAAGGTGTTCGCCGCACTTTGGACACCTATGCTCAAGGTGGTGAACAATCGGCTTTGTATTTTTGCATTCGGGATAATTCGCGCAAGCAAGAAATGTGCCGTACCTTCCACGCTTTATAAGCATTGGACTTCCGCACTTTTCGCAAACTTCGCCGCTGTCTACTTCCGGCTCCTCCTGCGGCTTGGCATCTTCGCCGAGTTCAGACATTGCCTTATCAAAATTTTTATTGAAAGCGTTGCAATAATTTTCAATGACAGATTTTTTTTCTGCGCGACCTTCGGAAATTTCAGTAACCTGCGCGGAAATTTTTTTGTAAGCGTCAACGCTGAAATCTTCGTCAAAAAATCCGGTAAGCGAAGACATTACACGGTGTCCCAATTCCGTCACCTTGAAAGTATTTTCCTGCGGCTCAATGTACTTTCGCTTAAGCAGGCTGGCAATGCCGATTGAATAAACGTCCGCCCAATCAATGCCGAAACTTTCAAGCTTAATCATCATTGATAAATCGGAGCATTCGGCAGGTGAAGAAATTTTTTGCGCCTTACCAATGCTTGAGTGAATCAGTTCATAGAGTTTAAATTGGTTATCGGTCAAGTACGGCTTGACACTTTCCGGCGTACGATTTTCCGACGCCAATTTAATTTCGCCGCAAGGACAGGTTATCAAGCCGCCGTAGCCGTCCTTTTCAAAACTTATGCCTTCAAAAAGTTGCTCGGCAATAAGGCGCGTCTTTGACATGGAAAAATTTAACTCTTTCAAGGCAAGCAGTTGCAATTTGGCGTAGGTAAATTTTTCGTCAAGGGTAATTTCGGCGCAGGGTTCAAAGTTATTGATAATGTTCAAAAGCATTGCGCGAAACCTGCCGACTTTCGTGCCGCGATAAATTTTGAATGAAAAGTATTCGCCGATTTTGTGACTTACAAATTTGTCAATAATCTGTTTGGCTTGAAAGGCGTCGGCAAGTTTGTCATCAATGGGGCGTGCATTTTCCAGCGCGTTTTTAATTGAATCCTTCGTCATCTCTTCAAAATACATTCTGCAGTTGGAGTATTGATTAACGCCGAAAACTTCGCAGTACTGCCGCGCCAAAAATTCTCCGCGCAGATTCGGACTCGTCGCCAAATAAATTCTGCGTGCATTTAATGTTTCGCGTTTCAATGCGGCAAGCAAAGGACCTTGACCGCGCACCGTGATATAATCCGGCAAATAATTTTCGTCAATGCCGATTCGACTTTTCGGCAAGTCTTTTAAAAAGCCTTCGGTTGAAAGTACGGTATGCGAATGACCCAAAAATTTTTTCAGCGTTCGTGCTTTTCCGGTGCTGTCCGTAAGTATCAGCGACTTCAAACTTTTTTTCACTGCCATAAAAAAACCAATCCCCTTAAATTAGCTGGTAGCGGTTAGACTAACCCCTAACCTCTAGTCCCTAAACCCTAGTTTCTGCTGTATTCATCATCTTTGGCGACAATGAGATTTTTTAATTCAAGTTGTAAAAGTACGGAAGAAATTTCAGCCGGTGGAACGTCCTCAACCGTCATTAAAATTTCGTCAACGGTAATAAAATCGCCTGAAGGTATCGCGTCAAAAACTTTTTTCTCGACGCCTTCAAGCTTAGCAATTTCATTATCAATATTTTTTCTGTCACTGACAAATTTATTAACACCGACATTTTTGGTATCGCCGACATTTTTAACATCGCCGACATTTTTAACATCGCCGACATTTTTTTTAGCGGCAATTGTACTCGGCGTCACGTTGTAATATTCCAGTACGTCACCGGCATTTTTAATTAAAATCACGCCGTCTCTTATGAGTTCGTGACAGCCTACGCTTTGATATGAATCAATCCTGCCCGGCACCGCGAAAACGTCACGACCGTAATCTCCGGCATAACCGCACGTTATCAAGGCGCCGCTTTTACGTCCCGCCTCAACCACAATGACGCCGCGCGAAAGTCCCGCAATGATTCTGTTTCGCGCAGGAAATGTTTCTGCGCTGGGTCTTTGACTCGGTTTGTAATCAGTCATCACGACGCCGTTTTCAGCAATTTCACGAATCAAATTTACGTTGCCCCTTAAAAAAGCGTAGGCAATGCCGCAACCTAAAACTGCAACCGTCCTGCCGTACTTCATCGCGCCTTTATGCGAATAGCTGTCAATGCCGCGTGCCGCTCCGCTGACAATGGTAAATCCTGCGGCGGAAAGTTCCTCTGCAATTTCATAAGCGACTTTTTTACCGTACTCGGTGTTGTCTCGCGTACCGACCATTCCGATTCTGTTTGCAAAAGGTTCAAGCGTACCGTAGTAATAAAACACGGCAGGCGGAGTTTTAATTTCTTTCAAAATCGGCGGGTAGTCATCATCAACGATACTGCAAAGTTTAATTTTTTCTGCCGCGCAGTAGTCAATTAATTTTTCGACGGCATGGGGATTTTTTTGGCGAAATTCAAAAAAAGATTTTACAACTTCCTTAGGCAATCCCGCCTTTTCAATGTCGCCTTGTTCCGCCGTCCAAACGTCTTTGGCACTGCCAAAATACTTTATTAACTTTCGCACTCTTGCACTGCCCAAGCCTTTAACCGCGTTTATGACTGCAATGTAATATTTTTCCAAAATTCCACTTCCGTAGAGTTGAAAATATTTGTAGTGTCTGTTTGTATTTTTAAATCTACTTTCTTTTGCGCCAAAAGAAAGTAGCAAAGAAAACATGGCGCGGCTGTTGCGCGTTGGCTTTTTCGTAGTTCCAACTTTTTCGTACCGTACAATGTTACGATAATT
>CAMJNB010000267.1 GCA_946407175.1 uncultured Selenomonadales bacterium
TCCGCACCGATAAGCCCGCCGATAATCATAGGTTCGCCGTCTTTAACCGTGACAACGGTATCAGCCGAGCGCGTATTAAATCTGTACGCTTTCAAATCCTCAACGTACTGCGGCGTACTAACTTCTGTATGAATCGTGGCGGTAATTGTGCCGTCATCATTTACGCGCGGCGTGTACTTCAAAATAATTCCCGCGTCACGGTATTCAATCGAAGTCGTAACGGTTGAATTTGTCGTCTGCGTAATAGGTACGGGAACGGAACTGCCGACATTTATAATTGCTTCGTGACCTTGAATCGTCGTGACGTTCGGACGCGATAAAATTTTTGCCTTGCCGTCAGTGACAAGCGCGTTAATCCTTGCGCCGTAGTACCATTCAAACGGATAGCCTTCGGGACCTTTGCCAAAACGCAAAATGCCGTAGCCTGTCGTGTCGTCAAAATTTCTGTCGTAAGTTTCCCTGCCGTTATAAGAATCGCGTTCGGGATATTGCGGCAGTGACGACCAAAACCAGTCAATGCCCAATTCCTTGCTTGCATTTTTATCAATCGCCAAAATCTGCGCCTCAAGTGACACTTGCTTAAGTTCAACGTCAAGCAACGCCAAAAGATTTTTCGCGCGTTCATATTCAGCCGCCGTACCGTACAAAATCAGCGCGTTTACATCGGGGCTGATTAAAACTCTGTCTTCACGCGAAATTTTTTGTCGACGGTTTGAAGTCACCCTGCCTTCCGCGTCCCCTTCCTCATCATATCTGTAGCGGTAGGTATAACTGCCGTCACTATTTTTTTTGCGCGTCATGTAGTCAAAATCCCTTTCCGGCTCAGGATCAAGCGACATTATGACGGCTTTGCGTAACGTCTCGGCGTCACCGTACTTTATCGGCAACAAAAAACTATCCATAAGCGCACTGCCGCTGAAATTGGACGTCATTATAAAAATTTCGCCGTCTTGTACGAGATTTAAATTTTTCGTCTTGGCAATAATTTCCAAAATTTTTTTCGGCTCAACGTTCGTGACGGTGACAGAAATATTTCCGCTAATCGAATCGTCAATGGAAACGTTCAGCCCTCCTGCCTGCGCGACCAACATAATCGTCGACCGTAAGTCGGCGTTGTGTACGTTTAAAGTCATCGGTGCGGCGTCGGCATTTGAAGTGAAAATAAAAAAAGCTGTCGAAAGGGCGGACAGCAATTTTTTCACCTTCATCACCTCGAAAAATTTTTATGAAGTTTATCAATTTATTAAAGCGGCGTCAATATTAAATTAGCTTTCAGCTTAGAGCTTAGAGCTTTCAGCTTGTAAATTTTATAAACTCCTAACTACTAACTTCTTACTCCTTACTAATAAAAAAATTTTCTATTCAATGTCAAATTAAAATGATATAATCCCTTCCAAAGGACGGTGGAAAGTTTTTTGACTGAAACAAATTCTACATCACAGACTAAAAGCGAAAAATTTTTAAAGGGAACATTCATCTTGACGATAGCAAGTTTTGTCGTCAAAGTCATAGGCTCATTAAATTGGATTTTCGTATCACGCATACTCGGCGGCGAAGGTATCGGACTTTATCAAATGGCTTTTCCGATATACTTTTTCGCAATAACCGTATCGCAGGCAGGCGTACCCGTCGCAATTTCAATCATAACGGCGGAGCGCGTGGCACTGAATGACATTTTCGGTGCACGGCGTGTTTTCAAAATTTCAATGGGGCTAATGCTTGTCACCGGCATAATTTTTTCCGTGCTGACATATCTTTCTGCAGGCTGGCTGATTGACATGCATTTAATCCGTGACGCGCGTGCCTATATGTCCGTCGTGGTACTTTCGCCTACGGTTTTCTTCGTGACATTTTTGGCGGCGTCAAGAGGTTACTTACAAGGCTGGCAGAGAATGACGCCTACCGCAGTTAGTCAAATCGTCGAACAAATTTACCGCGTCATAACAATGATTGTGATTGCAGATTTATTGTTACCGTGGGGCTTAGACTACGCGGCGGCAGGTGCAAGCTTAGGTGCATTTGCAGGTGCAGTCACCGGCTTAATCGTGCTGGTTTACTTCCACATAAGATTGAATCGTGACATTGAAAAAAATTACGCCGATTACCTCCAACCTACCCCGCAGTCTGAAAGTGAATCGACGTTTTCAATTATAAAGCGAATGTTTAAGCTGGCGTTACCGGTTAGCGCGGCGTCGATAATGTTGCCTGTCGTGTCGAATTTGGATTTAATGATCGTGCCGCAGAGATTGGAAGTCGCCGGTTATTCGGTTCATCAAGCTACGGAGCTTTTCGGCTACTTAAACGGCATGGCTGTACCGTTGGTGAACTTGGCAACGATTTTAACCGCGTCGCTTGCCGTGTCAATCGTACCGGCAATTTCAGAGTCACGCGCCTTGAAAGACACTGCGCGAATTTTTAGGCAAACAGCGGCGGCAGTGCGTATTTCAAATTTTGTCTGTTTCCCCGCCTTCGTCATAGTATTTTTCTTGGCAACACCGATAGCGTCACTGATTTACAATGCGCCGGGCGCGGGTCCTGCCGTAATGATTTCCGCCGTTTCAATAATTCTGTTGGGACTGCATCAAGTTTCAACCGGCGTCTTGCAGGGGCTCGGACATACCACAATACCAATGGTGAATATGATTTTGGCGGCAGTGGCTAAAGTGATTTTGAATTGGACGCTGACTGCAATGCCGGAATTTGGAATTATGGGTGCGGCGTGGGCAACGGCGGCTGATATGGGCGTTGCGGCTTTTATAAATTTATACTTCATCTACAAATACATCGGCTACAAAATTGAACTTGGACAGCTGGTCAAGACAATCTGCGCGGCGGCGGTAATGGCGGCGGTCGTGAAATTATTTTACGATTTCACAATGTCTGAACTTCACAGCGCGGTATTTTCAACTTTCGGCGCGGTATTCGTCGGTTGCGTGGTTTATGTCGCGGCGGTAGCGTTATTCGGCGGCTTGCTTAAAGAAGATATGGAGCGCATTCCTATGGTCGGACGTTTCGGCGTAAAATTATTTCAGCGTCTCGGAATTTTTAGGGATTAGCTGGTAGCTTGTAGCAAGTAGCCTGTAGCCGATAGCAACTAATCACTATTGAACATTCCCA
>CAMJNB010000268.1 GCA_946407175.1 uncultured Selenomonadales bacterium
CGCACCGTTGGCAGGTTACCGCGCTCCCGTCCCAATGGTCTTCTGCGGTCTCTATCCTACCGATAACGCCGATTACGACAATTTGAAAGAGGCTCTCGAAAAACTTCAGCTTAACGACGCCGCCTTAGTTTATGAACCGGAGACAAGCGCCGCACTCGGTTTTGGTTTTCGTTGCGGCTTTCTCGGCTTACTTCATATGGACGTGATACAAGAACGCCTTGAACGCGAATACAATTTAAAACTTGTCACTACCGCGCCGTCCGTAGTTTACAAAGTTCATAAAACCAACGGCGAAGTTTTTACCATTGACAACCCCGCCGCACTGCCGCCCGTCACCGAAATTAAATTTATCGAAGAACCTACCGTCAAGGCTATGGTTATCGTACCGGCTGATTATATCGGCGCCGTTATGGAACTTTGCAGAGAAAAGCGCGGCACTTACAAGAGTATGGACTACATTGACAAAACCCGCGTTATGATTTCGTACGAAATTCCGCTCAATGAAATTATTTATGACTTTTTCGACAAGCTTAAATCCATGACGCGCGGCTATGCAAGTCTTGACTACGAACCTGCCAACTACGTCGAATCCGATTTAGTTAAGCTAGATATCCTTTTGAACGGTGACTTGGTTGACGCCTTAAGCGCCATTGTTCACCGCTCACGCGCGGCTAAAGTCGGTCGTACCCTTGCACTCAAACTTAAACGCATTATTCCTGAGCAACTCTTTGACATTCCGGTACAGGCGGCTATCGGCGGCAGGATTATTGCTCGTGAAACTGTCAAGGCTCGGCGAAAAGACGTACTTGCCAAATGCTACGGCGGCGACGTCTCACGTAAACGCAAACTTCTTGAAAAGCAAAAAGCCGGTAAAAAGCGTATGAAGGCTGTCGGCAGCGTCGAACTGCCGCAAGAAGCTTTCATGGCTGTTCTCACCGTCGGCGACGAAGATTAAAGAGGTGAACTTTTTGCCTACACTTAATTGGCTCGGTAAAGACAAAGTTGTAAACTACGCCGCGCAGGTTCCCTGTCACGCGATTGACTTCAAATATAATTTCGGCGTCACGACCGGTAACAAAATAATTCACGGCGATAACCTCACCGCGTTGAAAAGTTTGTTGCCGCTGTACGAAGGCAAAATTAAATGCATTTATATAGACCCGCCGTACAACACGGGCAATGAAGGCTGGATTTACAATGACAATGTAAATTCGCCGCAGATTAGAAAATGGATTGGTCAAGTTGTCGGCAAGGAAGGGGAAGATTTAACGCGGCACGACAAGTGGCTTTGCATGATGTACCCACGCTTAAAACTTTTGAAACAACTTTTGTCGGACGACGGCGCGACTTTTATTGAAATGCATTAATATTTGAAGATATAATATGAGGTATTCTAGAATTTTTTATGGAAACTATAATATCAGGGCATTGGTTTGAGTGGGATGACATAAAATCTATGATTAATGAAAGCAAACACGGTATAACTTTTCAAGATGCTGCATTGGTTTTTGAAGATGAATACAAGATAACTCGCAAAGATATCAAACATTCTCAAACCGAAGAACGCTTTCAAACCATAGGAATGGTAGAAGATGTTTTATTTGTAGTACATACCGAGCGTGGAGACAAAACAAGGATCGTATCCGCACGCGCGGCAACAGAACGTGAAAGGAATGATTATTATGGCGATGGTGATTTATTTTCTTCCTAAAGGGACAAAACCTACACCGGAGCAAAAAGAGCGCATACAGGCGCTTAAAAATCGTCCGATAATTTTTGATGAGGATTGTCCTGAACTTACTGATGAAGAATTGAAAGAATTTAAACCGGTCAATCCTAATCTCCCGCGCCCCAAAAGACCTATGTGCATTTAAACACTTTACAAAGAATCACATTTTGAATTTAAATGCGACGGACGGCGGCAACAGAAAATGTATTTTGATAGAAATGGAACCATACGCCGAAACAATCACGGCTGAAAGAGTGCGGCGAATCGGCGGCAGTTTTGATTATTATGAAGTAGGCGAGCCGCTTTTTGTAGAAGGTGACATAAATCCCGCCGTTGAACTTGAACAAATTCGCGCCTATGTATGGGCGACGGAAACGCATACGCCATATGTCAAGCCGGAGTGCGACGACTGCGCGGAATTTTTAGGCGTGGACAAAGGCGTTGAGTATTATTTTTATGCCGGCGCATTGGACAGCGACTTTTTAGCGACGATGCGAACCCGCGCAGATTCGTACATAATTTTTGCGGAGAGCTGCGCGATTGATGAAGAATTTTTGCAACGCTACAAGATTGAGTTCAAAAAAAAATACCGCGCGACATTCCAAAGCTGTGGGCGGAAAGTTTGTAGCCTTTAAAAAATATAATTTCTAAATTGATATAATTTCCTATTTTTCGCGATTTTTTGACAAAACAAAAATTAAATGCTAAAATGCCGTCAAAAGATAGCATAGAAAATATTTATAAAAAGTTATTTTTTAGGTTTAGAAAAATTATTTTTTAGGAGTGTTTAGGAATGGCTAAGTATGTATGCACGGTGTGCGGTTACGTACACGAAGGCGACGCGCCGCCTGCAGAATGTCCGATCTGCAAAGCAAAGGCAGATAAATTTAAAAAGCAGGAAGGCGAATTGGTTTACGCGGTTGAACACGTTGTCGGCATTGCCAAAGGCGTAGACGAGAGAATTGTTGAAGGCTTGCGCCAAAACTTTATCGGCGAATGCACGGAAGTCGGAATGTATCTTGCAATGAGCCGCGCGGCACATCGTGAAGGCTATGCGGAAGTCGGCGAAGTTTTCCGCCGTTACGCGCTTGAAGAGGCTGAACACGCCGCCAAATTTGCAGAACTTCTCGGCGAAGTTGTTTCCGCGTCGACGAAAGAAAATCTTGAAAAACGTGTTGCGGCAGAACACGGCGCTTGTCAGGGTAAACAAGACCTTGCGAAACTTGCCAAAGAGCTTAACCTCGACGCAATTCATGACACGGTTCACGAAATGGCTAGAGACGAGGCGCGTCACGGCAAAGGTTTTGCAGGCTTGCTGAAACATTACTGTCAATAACCCGCCGCCTATAGAGGCGGGAGCTTGAAAAGCTCTTATTGACTAG
>CAMJNB010000269.1 GCA_946407175.1 uncultured Selenomonadales bacterium
CGCGGCTATGATAACTTGGTAGAAAAACTTGTAAATCTCGGCGCAGATATCAGGCGCGTTGACGATTAGATTATTTTAGGATTTTTGAAATTAAAATATTTTTAGGATTTTTGATTCTACAGCAATTATTCTTAGACATAATAAAAACCGCCTGACTGTTTAGGTCGGACGGTTATTTTTTTTGCAATCTGCGCGAAGAATTTTTAAAGCATCGCAAGCTTTTCAAAGTTGCCGAAAATTTTTTCCTCAACATTATCGGCGGTAATTTCTGAAAGCGGAATTTCGGTAAATATGACGCCGTTCAAATTATATTTGTTATCGGACGAGACTTTAATAAATGTATATTCGCCTGCCGTATTATTTTCAAATTTCCACAAAGGCTCGTCGTACTTGTAGAAATCGGCGGGGCTGATACGTTCAGAGTAGTCAAAGGTTTCATTGTAAGTATACTTTATCACCACGACGCAAGCTGACAAAATAGCAACTTCAATGCCGTAAACCGTATTAACCGCGCTGTCATTACGCTTGAAAAGCAGAATAAAGACGTTAGTCATCCACGCGGCGGGATAAACGTCACTACTCCAACGCAAAAATTTTTCCGTCAAAAGTTCGTAGTTACTTCCGGCAGACTTCGCAAGATTTTTGCACCGTGTCAAAAATTTACCAACGTTTTCATGCGTCCTGCGAATGACGGCGGCGGCGTTTTTAATGTTAATGTCGATATCACTCATTGAAATTTCCTTTCCAAATTCAAAGTACTTGTCGGCAAAAATATTTTCGGCGGCGATATCAAAACTGCGAAACGGCGCAAATCCTTTCAGCGTCAAAAGTTTTATAAGGTCGTCGACAATAATATTTTCGTAGGGATTCAGCGTCGCGGCAGTTTGCAGAGTTTTCAGCGCGTCCAAAAAATCTTCCCACGCAATGTAGCCGAGATTAACTTTAAATTTATCAAAAATTTTTTTGCGATAGGAATCAGTCACAATGTCAAGGCAAGCGCTCTCCTTCGCCAACAGCAACAAAATTTTTTCACGCCCTTCCGCTTTACGCGAAATAATTTCGGCTTCACGTTCAAGCTGATTGTCGCCGGAAAGTCCGCTTGAATATTTGACCTCAATGCAGATAATCACTTCGTCGAAAGTCAAAAGTAAATCCGGTTCGCCGAGTTTTGTTTTCTGCCAAAAAATAATTTTGTCGCCGAAAAATTCACAGTGTACTTTGTCAATTACGGCGGCAAGATTTTTTGGACGCACGCAACTTTTTAAAATCGGCTTGAGAATTTTTTCAAACGCCGCGTAACGCAGAGTACCAAAGACGTTGCCGGTTAATTCGTCCTCCATATGATTTTCCAATTTGCCGCAGAGTTCAGCTATCATTTTAATCACCTTCCGCGCAGATTATAAAACTTTCAACGTAAAACTTTTTGCACGTAAAAAAACCGTCTGATAAATTTCAGACGGTAAAAAATTTTTCAGTGACTTATAAGAGTGGAAACTATTTTCATAAAGAATTAGGAACGAAAGCCGAGAAGTTTTTCTTCCTTGTAAGTTTTATCGACGTTTACTTCAAAATCTTCAACAATGAAATGAACCAATTCTTCTTTCGTGACTTCTCCGTTTTGGTGTTCGCGAATAATCCTGCGCGCCTGTTTCAACGCCGCCTGTTCAAGAAGGTTACGTACAAATCTGCCGTTGCCGAAATCTTTTTTCTTCGCGGCACGTTTGAAAATTTTCTTGCAGTGCTGAATGACATCTGCGTCAAGCGTGTAACTTCTTTTCTTCGCCATAAGCTGTAAAATTTCAACCAGCTCATCGGCGTTGTAGTCGGGGAAGTTTATGTGGAAGGCAATTCTACTGCGTAAACCTTCGTTGCGGTCAAGAAATTCTTTCATCTTTTCGGGATAACCGGCGAAAATTACAATAACGTCGTCGCGGTGATTTTCCATTTCCTGCACAATGGTATGTATCGCCTCATCGCCGAAGGTAGCATGTTCGCCGTCGGAAAGTGCGTAAGCCTCGTCAATGAACAGCACGCCGCCGCGCGCTTCGTTGAACTTTTCACGCACTGCCTTAGCCGTCCAACCTACATATTTCGCAACCAAATCTGCGCGTCCGCATTCTATAAAGCGTCCCGACTTTAAGACGCCTTCTTTACTAAGTATCGCCGCAATGAGACGCGATACAGTAGTTTTGGCACTGCCGGGGTTGCCGGTGAATGACATATGCAACGACGCCTTTTCTCTGTCAAGCCCGCAGTCAACGCGCATTTTCTGTACGCGGTGCGCCGCCAAAATCTGTTCGATTAAATCTTTTTGCTCGGTCAAGCCGATTAAACTTTGCAATTCCTTGTAGGCGTCGCCGTCTTTCGTATCAGACTTAATTGCAATTCTGTCTACTTCGCGATAGGCGGGGTAGCTTTTATCTTTCAGCGCGTTGCTGTAAAGTTTTTCCTGCACTTGGTAAATGTCAGACGCGCGGAAGGTGAGTTTGTCGCCCATTGCCTCCATTAACTCCGCGTCGGTGTAAACGTCCTGCAAGTCTGAACCGTCCATGAGATTTTTAAGATATACAAAGGCCTCGTCGCGGTTACCGGCACCTTCTTGCAATTCGATTAAGTGTAAATCGTCTTGAAGTTTGGCGATAAGTTGCGGCGAAAAGCCGGGCTTTTTAACAATCTCCACGAAGATAAATAAGGTATTACGGCAATTACGGCGAACATTTTCCGCAATGAAGTCCACAACTTCTTCATAGGCGTAGGCGAATTGTCCGGAACGTACGCGCTCGCCGCTTAACTCTATCACTACGACGCCGCCTGCCGCATTTTTTATAAGCCCTTCAAAATCTTCCTCGAAGTAGCAATTCTCCGTGATGTTGGTGAAAAAGTTTATGCGGCGGTTAGTCAATCTCTTATTTGCGTAAAGCGCTTCGGAAAGCAGTGTCGCAAGTGATTGAGCGGATTTACTGTTACCGGCTACAATTTTGTAATGGACAGGCTGACCGTAGAAACGTTTGGCATTTTGACCGGAATAAATTCTTTCCAACTCTTCAAAGAAAGTCGCGTCGGCAAGAAGTTTAGCGGCTTTTCTTTTGGCGGATTCGTGAGTAA
>CAMJNB010000270.1 GCA_946407175.1 uncultured Selenomonadales bacterium
ATTACTCTTCGCCTGTTGTCGGCATAAAAAGTTCCTGTTTTGATTATGTGGCTGTATGGGGAAACCTATACAGCAAGCCCTTTTTACTTTTCGCCGACAAAATAAATAACGGCATAAAAAGTTCCTGTATATTGGGGCGTTAGCTACAGTTGCATACTTTTCGCCGTTACTAAGAAAATTACGGCGGTTGGGCGGAAGGCTCAATCGCCTTTCACTTTATCTTGAAAGGAAGGATATTTATGGAAGGCTATTCAGAATTTAAAATTTTGCCCGACGAAAAAACTACAGCGTACATTCAAGCAGTCTTGTCACTTTTTAAAGCCGCACCGATTTTGCAAGGCGTGCCGACTGAAAATTTTACTTTGAACAATGAAGAAAACGTCGCGAAAGGTTTTTTCATCACCGACGCCGCATTTCAAGGTTGCCCCTTCATTGCAAGCGGCAGTTTGAATGCGTTCATTGAAAAAAATTTCGGCTACAACATTTTTGAACTGAATCAAGCCTTTTATAAATCTTTTCAGACCGTAACCGAATTGTCGCAGAAAGAAATTTTCCGCAATAAAATTATGCACTACCTCACGACGTACGGCTTTGAACGGCTGGGAATTTTCAGTCACGACGCAGTTTTCATACCGCCCGCCGAATTGGAATTGCCCGCCGACGCCAAGCCGGTTAAGCTGACGATTATCAACGCGCTTGCCGAAGATGACGTTAAATCCCGCGCAGAAAAAATGATTATGTCCGGCATTGCACTTGCCGAAGAGACGCTGAAAAATCTCACGACGATAATCAGCTACCTTGAAATGAAACTCGAAGTTGACGCCGTGCCGAACAAAGAACTGCGCGTACGCCTTTGCGAAATGCTGGGACTATTGCCGAAAAATCCCGCCGAATTTTTGCGCTACTTGATTTACCTTTCAACCGGCTCAACCTTGATGATAAAGTCGCCTGAAACCATTCAACTCATAAAATCTGCGGCGCAGGATAAATTTGCAACATTTGACTTCGACCAAATTTTTGCCGCGTACATAAAGGCTAACAGTATTGAAAAATTGGCGGAAATTTTTCACCGTTACAAGCCGCTTTGGCTGGCGTTTAAGTCGCACTCAAAATTTATGGCTAAAACCGTCAACAAAATTCGCAAGCTTGCCGACAAATATCACAAGCCTTTGACGCCGAAACTTTTGGATACGGTGACTGCAAGCGCGAAAATTAATCTTGACGACCTTAAACGCGAACTTGAAAAAGTCACGGTGTTCAAAAGAATTTCTCTTGCCAACGCCATACTTTTCAGAGCCGCCGCGCCGGATGCTATCGCCTACTTTATTCGCAACGGCAAAGTTTTTGCGGAAGACTACGACAAGAAATTTAAGCTGAATTACGAAATTTTGACTACGATTATAAATTCCGTTGTCGAGACGTTGAAACCGAATGTCGAAGGCAAAAAAATTTACCTACCGGAAAATTTGACGTACGCCGCACCGATTAGCGAGAAAAAATTTATCGGCGAAATCCCCTACGGTTCAGCGTACACCTTCGCTGGGAAATCCGTAGTTGTCGGCGTGCATTGGTTCAACCTGCCGCCTGATGAGCGCGTGGATTTAGACCTGCATTTAAATTCAAACAAGCGTGATATCGGCTGGCAAAATGATTTTGACGACAAAAATTTTATCGACACCAAAAATACGGCGGTAATTTTTTCCGGCGACATGACGGACGCGCCTGTTGAAAAGGGCGGTGCAAGCGAGGCGTTTTTTGTCGGCGAATCGGTGCAGGACGAAATGATGATGGTTAATATGAATTGCTACACGTCTAACCGTGCCGCCGTGCCGTTCAAATTATTTTTGGGCGAAGTCAATCAAGCCGAGATTGACAGAAATTATTTGATTAACGCGCATGAAGTAGCTTTCTGCCTGCCGAGTAAGATTGAAGGCGGCGAAATGTTTTTGGGTTTTTTGTACGGCGACGAAGAGGGCAACAAAAAATTTTATTTCACGTCGGCATCTACCGGTAAAAGAATCGTTGCACGCAGTGATGAAAATTCTCTGCGTATGACGGCGGCGCTTAAAACTTCGCTTGAATCCTGCCTTAAACTGAAAGACATTTTGAAATCTGCCGGTGCAATTTTTGAAAAAGCGGAGGACGAAGAATGGGACATAAATCTTGACCCGCAAACCGTCACTAAGGATATGTTTTTAAGCTTGTTTGAAAAAGTTTAAACAAAAAAATCTCCCGACCGATTAGCCGAGAGATTGAAATTTATGATAACGTCGAAAATTTATGTAACGGTGAAAATTAAATGCCGATTTGATCTTTTAAAATTACGTCGTGACTGCCGCCCTCAACAATGCTTGTTGCGGAGACTAAGGTAATCTTAGCTTTTTCGCGCAGTTCCGGCAACGTCAAGGCGCCACAGTTACACATAGTCGAGCGGATTTTTGAAAGCGTCGTGGCAATGTTATCTTTCAGCGGACCCGCGTACGGTACATAAGAGTCCACGCCTTCTTCAAAAGAAAGTTTAGCCGCGCCGCCAAGATCGTAGCGTTGCCAATTCCTTGCACGGTTTGAACCTTCGCCCCAGTATTCTTTGTAGTAAGTGCCGTTAATTCTGATTTTGTCCGTTGGCGATTCGTCAAAGCGTGAAAAATATCTGCCGAGCATGAGAAAATCTGCGCCCATTGCAAGAGCCAGCGTCATGTGGTAATCGTGAACAATGCCGCCGTCAGAGCAAACGGGAATGTAGACGCCGTGCTTTTTAAAATATTCGTCACGCGCCTTACAAACGTCGATAACCGCCGTAGCTTGACCGCGCCCGATACCTTTAGCCTCGCGCGTAATGCAGATTGACCCGCCGCCTATACCGACCTTAACAAAGTCAGCACCTGCGTCCGCCAAGAAGTTAAAACCTTCCGCGTCTACAACGTTACCTGCACCGACCTTCACATCTTCGCCGAAATGTTTGTGAATATATTCAAGCGTGATTTTCTGCCATTCGCTGAAACCTTCGGACGAATCGATACATAAAACGTCCGCGCCGGCTTTTAA
The DNA here is from genome assembly GCA_946407175.1 of uncultured Selenomonadales bacterium. The sequence continues at coordinate 3,046 of CAMJNB010000270.1, forward strand.
AAGTGCAGGAACTCTTTCCGCATAATCGCGCGTGTTAATACCGGCACCTACAAC
>CAMJNB010000271.1 GCA_946407175.1 uncultured Selenomonadales bacterium
TGTGCATGATAATTCCTGGCTTAGCGTCGCCTATATTCAGTCAAGTTTTTTTGGACGAAATTTTAACCGGCAAGCACCGCGAATGGATGATAAATTTCTGTGTCGCCATGACGATATCATTTGTAATTTGCGGCGTAATGACGTGGCTTAGAGCCGTAATTTTGACGCGCTGGCAACAGAAATTGACGTTGGCGGATTCGTCAAGCTTTTTTTGGCACTTACTGCGTCTGCCCATGCAATTTTTTCACCAACGTTACGCGGCGGAAGTTGCAAGCCGTGTAAATTTTAATGAGTCCGTAGCCGGAGTGTTATCAGGCAGTGCGGCAACGGCGATTTTAGATTTTTTTGTCGCGATATTTTTTCTCTCATTGCTTTTCCAATACAACGTGGCACTGACATTAATCGGCGTATTCTTCACGGCGTTGGACATAGCAATTTTTTTTGCAATGCGCCAAAAGCTGACAGATTTAATTATGAGGATACAGCAGGACGCGGGCAAAGAATACGGCGTGGCAATGAACGGACTTTTAATGATTGATAGCATTAAAGCGAACGGCACGGAGTCCGACTTCTTCACGAAGTGGGCAGGTTACCGCGCGAAAGTTTTGACGGCGACGCAGGAGACTCAACTCTGGCGATTATCCTTCACGCTTTTACCGAATTTGCTTGGCGGCTTAAACGGCGCATTGATTATGACATTCGGCGGCTTTTCAATTATGGAAGGCGCGATGACTGCCGGTATGTTTGTGGCGTTTCAAAGTTTAATGGGAAATTTTCAAGGCCCCGTGAACAGTTTGCTGGGCTTGAATCAGGCGTTGCAGACTACAGAAATGCAAATGCACCGCCTTGACGACGTGCGACGCTATGACATTGACAGGTTGAATTATCACGACGACAACCTTTCCTTTCCGAAACAAAGATTGTCCGGCGAATTGGATTTGGTCGACGTAACTTTCGGCTACAGTCCGTTGGATAAACCGTTGCTTGAACATTTCAATCTGCACTTGGCGCCGGGTCGTTGGGTAGCTATTGTAGGTTCATCAGGCAGCGGTAAATCGACGTTGGCTAAAGTTGTCACGGGGCTTTATGAAGAGTGGGAAGGGCAAGTGCTTTTTGACGGCGTGGACAGAAAAAAAATCCCCCGCGCAGTTGTGGTAAATTCTCTGTCCGCAGTGGATCAAGATATTTTTCAGATAAGCGGCACCGTTCGACAAAATATCACGCTGTTTGATGATTCGGTAAAGCAGTCCGACGTAGTGCAGGCGGCGCAAGATGCTTGTATCCATGAAGATATTTTGAAATTGGAAGGCGGATACTCGGCGGAGGTTAAAGAAGGCGGCTTGAACTTTTCAGGCGGTCAACGTCAACGTCTTGAAATAGCGCGCGCACTTTCGATTAACCCTTCTATTTTGGTATTGGACGAGGCGACTTCTGCACTGGACCCCGTCACTGAACAAATTGTACTTGAAAACATTCGTCATCGCGGTTGCTCCTGTTTAATCGTGGCGCACAGACTTTCAACCATTCGTGACTGCGACGAGATTATTGTACTTGAACAAGGCAAGATTGTTGAACGCGGCAAGCATCGCGACATGGTTCAACACGACGGTCCTTATAAGCGCTTGATTGAAGAGCGTGACGCTGATGATGATAATGAAATGAATGATTGAGGTGTTTTTTATGAAACGTACATCAAAACTTTTTTTAACCGCTTGCCTTATGGCGGGAACTTTTTTAATCGGCGGTTGCGAAGAAGGCAGTTACAGCTTTGAACATAGTTCGTCCGTTGAAGTCAGCACGGAAAGCGGCACCAAGTATTCTTCGAGCTACATGGAGACAAAATCTGCGAACGGCGCTTTTATTTACAAAATTAACGACGTGAATTTACTTGACGGCAGGACGGAATTTCGCCTTAGCCTTACGAATAACGGCAAGCGCGATACCACTTTGACGGCGATAACGATCACTTTTAGTGCGACGGACGAAAAAGGCAAGGTTATTCGTGAAGGCGATTGCGCTTTCGACAAACTTCAAATTGCACTGCCGCAGGGCAAGGAAGTTTATGAAACATTTATAATTGAGGACGCGAGCTGGAAGGCTTATAACGACGCTTTTAACATTCACTGTGAATTTACCGACGTTGCAGTAAATCCGCCTGTAGAATAATTCGTGGAGGATTAAATTTTGGAATTACTTTCGGGCGAGCGGTTTATTTTTGACGACGACAATTTTTTAAAAGTTATATCCGGAAAAATTGAAGTCTACTTTGTAAGCAAAGACGCTGAAAATTTTCGCCAAATGTTTGTAATGAACAGGCAGGCGGGTGAATTTATTTTTCCCGCGCTTGACGATTTTCACGCCGTCGAAACGCTGATTTACGCCGCCGAAGATTCGGTTCTTGAAAAAATTTCTCCCGCGCAGATTGACGCTGATGAAATGCGCCGCGTTATGGAGAATTGGTTTGAAAATTTAATTTCGTTGCAATGGCTTAGACTGCTTGCCGATAAAGGCGACGACTCTTTAAAGTTGTGGATTGACAAAACGGTTTTCGCAGAGTGCGGCGATGATAAAGCCGAAATTCTCGACACCTTCACGCATCACGAACAAATTTTTTCAATGCTGGTCGGCGTACGTTTTCAGGCTAATGAAAAGCAACTCGGCGACAGAATTAACATTCGAAAGCGCCAAAAACGCCGCTTGGTTGAAGATTCTATCAGCACGCTTTTAGGCGAAGATAAAATTTTTTATGAAGAGGACGACAAAGATCGACGTTCGCAAAAAAGTGAAGAGGCAACTTTCATTGTAAAAATTGTTGCCACCGCGATGAAAATGCCGCTTGTAGATGTTTCGATAAATCCCGATATTGCCAAAAAGCTTGACGCGGTAGGCGTGATTCGCCGAATGATGCAAAAACAAGATATGCAAATGCGATTCGTCACGCTGACAAAAGGCTGGTACAAAAAGGACAGCGGCGTTTTAATCGGTTACTACGGCGAAAATAAAACTCTTGCCGCGATGATTCCCACTGCGCCGGATAAATACAAAATCGTCACGAAAGATTTCCCCGACGGCATACCTATTGACGATGACGCCGCGCAG
>CAMJNB010000272.1 GCA_946407175.1 uncultured Selenomonadales bacterium
AAGAATTAAGCTTGCTTAATTGCTTAAGAATCCCCCGCCTTTAGGCGTGGGGAGTGTCAAAAACATCTCTCCTTTATTACAATGAATTTTACCAATAAATTCTGTTTCCGAAAACGGAAAAAGTTTTTCGCTTGTTTTTTGTAATGTCTTCCTGTAAGAATCTTTACATTATTTTTCGCTCCCTTCGTTGTTTGCCAGTGGAAGTATAGCATAATGATAAATCAGATGATTATGAAACGTCTGCGAAAACTAAAAACAGCCCGAACATTTCTTCGGACTGCCTTGTATGCCAGCTTATTTTCGATTGATTGCAATAAACAACGTATTTTTCACAGCGTTTAAATATTTTGTTTCCTTGCTTTTTTCTAAGCGTTTGAATTTTTCCTCATCAAAGTCGGAAAGCGATGAATATCGCGTAGGGAACCAGCGCGGAACAGGTGATTCAGGATTGATTTTGTTAGGCAATATCGATTCCTACCTTATGAACGAAACTAAAAATATGTTCGCTGATTTGCCGGAAGTTTTCCGTGCATCTGCACTACTGGACAGGTTTCACGGTTTTATTAAAGGTTGGACTATTCCAAAGATGAAAGAAAACTTTAAAGCCAACCGTTGGGCTTTGAACTCTGAATATTTCAGCAAAATTGTTCACGCACTGCGCGACGAACTCAAATATCGTGCAACGATAGATCAACTTTTGGAAGTTCCGAAAAATGCCGCAACTCGTGATACTGAAGCGATTAAAAGAATCTGCACCGGCTTTTTAAAATTATTGTTCCCGCACGTCGAATCAGCTGATCAAATAAGCGAAACCGAGTTTGAAACTTACTGCCTGCGTCCGGCTAAAGAAATGCGCGGCGTAAAAGCCTCTTTAGCAAACGTCACAATTCTTCGTTGACAAGCTCAACGAATGGAAAAATCCGTCTTGCCGCCTAACTTTTTCAAAAGTTTTATATCGCTGATAATCATTTGTTTATCGACAGACTTGCACATATCGTAAATTGTAAGCAGAGCGACGCTGACAGCGTGAAGAGATTCCATTTCAACGCCTGTTTTTGCAGAAATTTTTACGGTAGCTACAGCTTCAACGGCTGACTCATCGGCAAGCAAATTAAAATCAATCGCGCAATGAGAAATTTGCAACGGGTGACAAAGCGGAATAATATCCCCCGTTTTTTTTGCCGCCATAATTCCGGCAATGCGTGCCACGCCGAGTATATCGCCTTTCTTGGAAGTGCCGCTTTCAATTAATTTAAAAATTTCGTCGCTGACAAAAATTTTTCCGCTTGCAACGGCAATTCTTTCGCTAATCGGCTTAGCGCCGACATCAACCATAATTGCCGCGCCTTTTTCGTCAAAGTGATTTAAATCTTTCATCAGCATTTAATTCCAGAGTTCGGACGCGCATAAAAAATCCAAGTGATAATAATCGTAATGACTGTGAACGCTATCAAGACGTAAAAAGCGGGAGTAACCAAACTGTAAGTTGAATACGCCCAGCCGAAAATTTTCGGAATCAAAAATGCGCCGTAAGCCGCAATAGCCGCAGTAAAGCCCGTAACCAATGACGCATGAACGGGATTGTTGAAAATGTACGGAATCATTCTGAAAGAGGCGCCGTTTACAAAACCCGTTGTCAAGAACAAGAGCAAAAATGCGCCGAAGAACATTACAAAATTATGAGATTGAATACCGATTAACACAACTACGCACGACGCCAGCATTATGAACAACGAATACAAGGTTATCTTTGATCCGCTGTCAAATTTATCTGCCAGCCAACCGCCGACAGGTCTCATTCCGGCACCGATGAACGGTCCCAAAAATGCGCCCCAAGCCATACTGACTTCCGGAAATTCTCTCGTCAACAAAAGCATTAACGCCGCCGAATAACCGATAAATTGTCCAAATCCGCAAGTATAAATCCACGTCATCAGCCATGTATGTTTGTTACCGAAAATTGACAAAATGCTTTTCGGACTTTGTTTGGGTATGTTGAGATTGTCCATGAAAAGCCAGATAATCCCAAGCGTTAAAATTGTCGGCACTGCCCAAAAGTAGCAGACATTTTGCAAAAAGACTTCCGCGCCGGCTTTGTTAATCAGAGGTGCGCCGAAAATTCCCAAGTTCCAGCCCAAAAGTAAAGGTGCCGTCAAATAAATCAGCGATACGCCCAAATTACCCACGCCCGCATTTATGCCGAGTGCCAAGCCTTTATTTTTTTTGGGGAAGAAAAAGCCTATGTTCGCCATTGACGAGGAAAAGTTTCCGCCCGCAACGCCGATAAATGCCACAAGCATGAAAAATGTATCGTAAGAAGTAGACGTGTCTTGCAAGGCGTTGCCGAGTCCGATTATAGGCAAGAGTAACAGCGCCGTTGAAATAAGAGTCCAATTTTTGCCGCCGATAATTCCCGGCATGTAAGTGTAGAAAAGTCGACAGGTTGCGCCGACAAGTCCCGGCAATGATGCCAGCGTAAAAATTTCTGCGTCTGAAAAGTTAAAGCCTACTTGATTCAACTGCGCGGCAATCGTCGCCCAAAGTGTCCACACCACAAAAGATAAAGTCAACGCCCAAGTCGAGGTGTACAAATTTTGTTTTGCAATCGGTTCACCGTACTTTTTCCAAAAAACTTCGTCTTCGGGATTCCAGTGTGCAATAATTTCTTTGCGTGAAGGATTTTCGCCAAGTACCTTAACAATGTCTTCAGCCATTTTAACCACGCTCCTTTGTTGATAAGTATATTAAAATTTTTGTTAGCGTAAGTGATAAATGTCACAGTAATAAAAAAAAATCGGCGTTACAATGAAAGAAAATCACGAAGGAAGGTTGAGTCAATGGAATCTGTCATCAGGCAGTTCTATGAAATTCCGGGTAAAATTATTTCACTTAAAAGCGGCGAATATCTTTTTCACGAAGGCGATCACGCAAAATATTTTTACTTCGTGCGGTCGGGAAAAATTTTCATAATGAAGTACGCCGAAAGCGGTCGCGTCCTTTCATTGCGACTTGCAACCAAAGACAGCATCATTGGTGAATTGCCGCTTTATGAAGAAAATCCCGTCTACATTTTCAACGCCATTGCTCAAGTCGACGCCG
>CAMJNB010000273.1 GCA_946407175.1 uncultured Selenomonadales bacterium
AGGATTTGTAAGCAGTATACTTTGCAATTCTTTTAAATCATCATCATTAAAGCCGAGTAATTGCCATTGCTCATCAAATTTTTTACCGTGAATAAATTCTCTTTGAATTTTCTCTAATATATTCTCGTCCACTAAATCACCTTTCAAAAAATTTATCAACTGAACAGCAACAACTTCTGCTTATGCAAGTGAATATTCATCAAAATTGCGATTGATAAAATATTTGTCGTAAGTGAACTAATGCCGTAGCTCATAAGCGGCAGGGGAATGCCGGTGACAGGCATAATGCCGGTAGTCATGCCGACGTTTACCAAGACGTGAAAGGCAATCATTGACGTGATACCTACCGCCAAAAGTCTGCCGAAAATGTCGCTGGCGTCACGCGCAATTTGCATGCCGCGCCACAGCACCAACATATACAGAAAAAGTAAAATCATCGCGCCTACAAAGCCGAACTCTTCACCTACCACCGCAAAAATAAAGTCCGTGTGATTTTCCGGCAAAAAGTTCAGCTGACTCTGCGTCCCTTCAAAAAGTCCCTTGCCGAATAGCATGCCCGACCCTATCGCGATTTTAGATTGAATTATGTGGTAGCCGGAGCCCAGCGGGTCAACATTTGGGTCAAGGAAAACCATTATTCGCATTTTCTGATAATCTTTTAAAAATTGCCATAGCACCGGCATTGCCGCGATACCCATAACAACAATAGCCGTGAAAAGTTTCCAATTTATGCCGCAAGCTATCACCATGCCGAAAAATATTGCCATGAATACAAGCGACGTTCCCAAGTCCGGCTGTTTCAAGACCAAAATAAAAGGCAGTCCCACGTACGCGGCGACGGGCAATAAATCTTGCGGCGTGTCTAACCTGCCCATACGCGATTCCAATACCGCCGCCAAACAAATTATCATTATCAGCTTTGAAAATTCCGAAGGCTGTATGCTGATAAAACCTATTTGTATCCAACGCTGTGCACCCAATGCCGCGTGACCGAAGAGCATTACCGCCAATAACATTACAAGGTTGAAAATGTACAGCGACTTGCCGTACTGTTGTAAGCCGCGATAATCAAAGTTCATTATGAATACGGCTATTGCAATGTTTACCATTGCGAAAATGCCTTGACGTTGCACGTACCAAAATCTTTCTTCACTCGGCGTGTTGACGTGCGTGGCACTGCTTATCACGACTAAGCTGTAGATTATTATTGCCAGCGTCGCTAAAAGCAACACAAAATCTATTCGTCTTAAAGCGCGTCTATATTCTGTCGGAATTAGTTGCAATGTTTTCACTCCCGAATTGTTTGCCAAAAAATTTAAATTCGGCGGGATTATAGCATATTTTACAATTCCTTCAAAATGCTAATATAATTTTCATAACGTTCACGCAATATTTTACCTTCGGCAACGGCATTTCTTACGCCGCAATTCGGCTCATGGTCGTGACTGCAGTCATTTAAAAATTTACACGCCGATGAAAACTGCGCGAACTCTTTAAAATAATATCGCAAATTATTTTTCGTGATGCCAACTTCTTTTAAATCCACTGCACTGAAACCGGGCGTGTCAGCCAAAAAGCCGTCGTGAAATTTTATAAGCTCGCAAATGCGCGTTGTATGTTTGCCGCGCAGAATTTTTTCACTGACTTTGCCGACTTTCAATTTTAAATTCGCGTCAATAGCATTTAGCAGTGACGATTTACCGACGCCGGAAGGTCCCGCAAACACCGTGACGCCGCTTGCCAAAATATTTTTCAGCGCGTCAATGCCTTCACCGGTTACCGTCGAAGTGCGAATGATTTTGTACAGCGATTCATATTCCGACAAAAAATTTTCTGCGGCAAGGTCAATCTTATTCACACAGATAATAATTTCGTCAAGTTGCGCCTGCTCCGCCAGCACGATAAAGCGATTTAAAAGTAGCGGGTGCAAATTCGGATTGGCGGCGGCGAAAGTCAAAATCACTCTGTCGACGTTGGCAACGGCAGGGCGATTGAGCAAACTTTTTCGCGGCAGAATATTTTTTATCACACCGGTACCGTCGGCAAGCGGCGATATCTCTACAAAGTCGCCTGGATAAACCGAACTGCCGGATTTTTTGTCGCGCTTTATTATGCCGCGCAGTTTGCAGGGGATTAGATCGATGGATCGATGGATCGATGGATCGATAGTTGGTTGGTCGGTAATGTCAACCTGCACAAAGAAAAAACTGTTGTAAAATTTTATAACTTGTCCCGTCATATTGATACCTGGCTTGTAGCCTGTAGCAAGTAGCTTGTAGCGAATATTTTTTACCAGCTACTTGCTACCAGCTAAAAATTCAAACTCGACATATTAAATATCGGCAACATAATTGAAAATACCAAAACTGCCACTATGAATCCCGCCGCAAGCGTGCCGCAGACTTCCGCCTTTGCCGGCAATTCGCGCAGTGCCTCTTCAATTTCAAAATCCGCCATTGATTCACATTGCCGTAACATTTCTACAATTTCGCCCGTCGCCTCACCGGTTGCGATTAAACCCAAGTACAGCGGCGAAATTTTTTTTAATCCTCTGCGCAAAACTTTTTCAAGCGTGTCGCCTTTTTCTATTGCAAGTTTCGCATCGCTTAAAACGTGTTGCATAAATGCATTTTCATTCGACAGCGCGGTTAATCTTATCGCCTCGTCCAACGTCACGCCGCTTTCAAGTAAAAAGCTCAAACGTCCGAATAAATTTCTAAGTGCTATTTCGCGCAGAATTTTCACGTTCAATTTCATTTTGTCGACAAAAAATTTTACCGCGTCGACTTCACGGTAAATCATCAGCGCTGAAAATATTACGGCTAAAAATATCGCCGCGATTAAAATTAAATGCTCCGTGACGAACTTGCCGCCGTGCAGAAGTACGAATGTTGTAAGCGGTAAATCTCCGCCGCGATCTTGATAAAACGATTCAAATACCGGCAGTGTCACGTTAATCATAATAACCGCCGCAATTATCGCCGCGATAAAAACTACAACGGGGTAGTACATTGCGCCGCGAACTTTTCTGCCGGTGACGTAACTTCTTTCAAGCCGCGCAGATAAAGTTTTGGTAACGTCCTGCG
>CAMJNB010000274.1 GCA_946407175.1 uncultured Selenomonadales bacterium
AATACTTTCACCGATATGGCGCGAGGCTGTATTTGTCCGAAAAATTTTCCTGTCTGCGTATGCAATCACCGCGCAGAGATAAAAGTTTTGGGCAAGGCTAAAAGTGCCGCGTCTGAAGAAATTGAAAAAAATTCACGTGCGAAGTCGGCTAAACTTCGCGTTGCGGAAAAAATTTTATGAAAGGGCAGTGACTAAAATGGCGACACGTGTACCGAAAATGAAACCCCAACAAAGTCGCTTGGAATCTTCATCACCTAATGAAGGCAACCACTCGGAAGGAGCGCGGCTTACATTGATTCATGGTCGTCCGAAATTGAATCATTTGTTGCGGTCGCGTTGCAGTTTGGCGTTTATCATAATTTCAATTTTGGCAATGCTGGTAGTTGTACGCAGCGGCATCAGTGCCAGTCGCGGTTATGCGCTTGTGGAAACGCAAAATCAGGCGCAACAGATTGAAATGGAGAATGAGCGGCTTAGAATTGAAATTGCGAAGTTAAAATCTCCGCAACGCATTAAGCAAATTGCCGCCGAAGAATTGGGCATGGACGTGCCGAGTAAAATGTATTTTTCGCATTAATTCAGCTTTTAGTGATTAGCCGGTAGGGCTTGTTGATTAATTCTAATTTTGCTAAAAAAATTTTTTGAACCTACTTTCTTTTGGCGCAAAAGAAAGTAGCAAAGAAAACATGGCGCGGATGTAGTACGCTGACTTTTTCGTAATTCAAGTTTTTAGTCCGCACAAGTGTATGATAACTTTAATGTTTACATACGCAGCTACGGTACATCCGCGCCGTCTTTTTTATTTTACACGTTCTATCTAACCGCTACAAGCTACCGGCTAATCCCTAACCCCTATGTTGACAAATAAAAGTAGTTTTGGTAAAATCACGCGCGTAATGCCAGAAACAAGGATTGCCTTGCGTGTTAATGTCGCACTTTCGGCAATAGATATCCTTAGTTGTGACAGGACAGGTAATAACTTCAAATTAAGACTGCGGTCAAGTTCACGGGTGGTGAAAATCATGGTAAAAATAAGACTTAATCGAATGGGCGCCAAAAGGCAACCTTTCTATCGCATAGTTGTGGCGGACAGCCGTTCGCCGCGTGACGGACGTTTCATCGAGATTGTAGGCAATTACGATCCCACAAAAGATCCGGCAATTATTAACGTTGACGAAGAAAAAGTTATGGCGTGGATTAAAAACGGCGCACAGCCTACAGACACGGTTCGTTCACTTTTGAGCAAGCAGGGAATTATGAAAAAAATTCATCAAGAGCGCAAAAGTAAAAACTAAATTTTTTTTCGCTTAAATAGACGAGGTATTCACAATATGCAGGAATTAGTAAAAGTGCTTGCAAAAGCGCTTGTTGAAAATCCCGATGCGGTTGAAGTTGAAACCGTTGAGGAAGAAGACAGAACAGTAATTAAATTGCACGTAGCGCAGGACGATATGGGCAGAGTTATCGGCAAGCAGGGCAGAATTGCCAAAGCCATTCGCACCATTATCAGATCTGCCGCAACGCGCGAAAATAAAAAAGTTACGGTTGACATTGACTAATCGACATAAAATTTTTGGTCGACACAAGACGGTGAGCTTAAATGCTTGCCGTTTTTTGTTGCCTAAATTTTTGAAAGGATTTTAGCTACATGAAAAATTTTAGCGCTATGAAAACGGCGATTATTACCGGCGGCACTTCCGGCATCGGGTTGGCGACGGCGAAAAAGTTTTTGGCGGAAAATTATAACTGCGTGCTTGTCGGACGCAGTGAAAAAAAATTTCGTGACGCAATGAGTAATTTTGAAAGCAGTTTTGAAAGTAGTCGTGACATTGAAAGGCGCGTAAAATTTATTTCGGCAGATATCGGCGCGGTTGAAAATTGTCGGCGCGTTGTAAGTGAGACGGTGAAAATTTTCAGCGGCATCGACACTTTGATAAACTGCGCGGGTATGTACGTTGAAGGCGCGATAAGTGACGTGACTGAAAAAAGTTTTGACGAAGTTTTTGCGGTTAATGTCAAGGGTACGTTTTTTATGTGCAAGACGGCGGTTGATGAGCTTATAAAAAGTCGCGGCACTGTGGTAAATGTTGCCAGTGACGCGGGAGTTCGCGGGAATTATTTTTGTGCTCTGTACGCGGCAAGCAAAGGTGCTGTCGTTGCCTTCACGAAGTCGCTTGCATTGGAGTTGGCAAGTTTTCCCGTGCGTGTGAATTGCGTGGCACCTGCAGATATTTTGACGCCGCTGACTTTGAATCAGCTTAAAAATTCCGGTGAAAGCGTTGAAGACTTGGCGAAGTTGTATCCGCTTGGCAGAATCGGTACGGCGGAGGAAGTGGCGACGGCGATTTACTTTTTGGCGTCGGAAGAGTCAAGTTTTATCACGGGCGAAATTTTAAATGTCTGCGGCGGATTAGGCTGTTGAACTTTTTTAGCCTGTGAAATTTTTTTAGGCGCATTGAATTTTGAAAAAGTTTGCGGCTTAAACGGCGGTCTGTCGGCAAGGTCAAAGCGAAATTCGTACAAAGTTTTTTCAATAATTTTTTCAGTCAATTCATCTTCCGGCAGTTGGCGTACAAGCCGCACCAAAAATTTTGCCAAGTCTGATTCGGTGTCGCCGAATGAAAGGCGCCTTGCCGTCTGCTGTATCAAGGACATTCGCGCAGATTCTATAAATGTCAGCGTGCAGACTTCCTTCATATGCGGCATTTTTCCGGCGATTAGTTTTTGTACGTCGCGAAATTTGGTCTCCGGCGCGTCGTGAAAAATTCGCCGTACTTCGTCAACCAACTTTCGCCGTTCATAAATTTGGCAGATATCGCATAATATTTCGGCGGGCGGACAAAGATTTTCGCACAAGGCACACTTATGCCATTCAGAAAGTTTTTTAGCTTTATCGGCTTTTTTCTTCGTGACAAGGCAGTCAAAAAGCATTTTCCTGAGTTCGGGATTTTCAATGACGGCAGATTTTTTTTCGCACTCGGCAATTTCGTCATCAGTCAGTGTCACTTCAACGCTTGACACTTCGACAGTTGGAACTTCAACACGTGACTTTTCAGCTTTTGAATTTTCA
>CAMJNB010000275.1 GCA_946407175.1 uncultured Selenomonadales bacterium
GGAAAAAATTTTTAAGCAAGCGGGTTACCGCGAAATATCGGACGACGTGCGGAGTAACATTTTAATCATGCACGACTACGCGGTAGGAGATTTTATTTTGATAACCGGCGTGATTCGTGAAATTCGGCGGCTTTATCCCTACGCGCATATAACACTGATGGTTCACCCGCGCTCCCTCTCAATGGCTGAATGTTGTCCCTACGTCGACGAGGTGATTTTATACGACGCCAAGTACAAAAATAGAAATGATATCACGCAGTTTTATATGCCTGCCGTTGAATCTGCGCGGGAACTTTTAACGCGGCGAATTGATGTCTGCTACGCTTTTACCAACTACGCTGACTCGGCATTTATCATGTACATAAGCGGGGCGAAAACTCGAATAGTGCGGCAATTTCCTAAGTCAAGCGACGGTTACGACGCCTACGCGCAGTTTTCAAATATCGTAATACCGTTGAGCTTTGTGCATAACGCCGATTGCTTTATGTTTTTCGTGGAATGTATCCTGCATGCCCGCGTGTTTAACCGTGAACTTGAGGCGTGGTTTACGCCGTACGATTTAAACGTAGCAAAAAAATTTTTAGGTGACATTAATCTACCGACTTACGCCTTGTGTATGGGTTCAACGTCACTTAGGCGCCATTATCCTCCGGAAAAATACGCGGCACTTGTCGAAATGATTTTGGCGGAAGAAAATGTGAACTTTGTAATTTTAGGCGGGCGTGAAGATTTAAAATCTGCAAAAATTTTTAAAAAGGCGTTGCCAAAAAATTACAGCGGCAGTATTATTGACTTGACTGACAAATTGACGTACAGACAGAGCGCGGCGCTTTTAAGTCTTTGTGACGTTTATATCGGCAATGACACGGGCGTAATGCATGCTGCGGCGGCGGTGAAATGTCCGGTCCTTACGCCGAATTGTTGCGGCGCAGATTTACCGCACCAAGATCTGCGAATAGTGCAAGGTTGCAGTCCATACCGCGTTCCTTGTGTCATTGTTCAACCTGCGCGGGCATTGCCGGAATGTGACGCCAAAAAGCCTTACGATACTTTCGGCTGTCGTGCTAAAATTCCGCATTGCATTACGCAGATTGAGCCACAGACGCTTTTCAAGGGATATCAACTTTTAAAAGAGCGCTGTGCACAAAATTTAATGGAGCCGCTTTATATTTACTGAAATGTTTAAAACTTACAAAGAAGTTAAAATTTAGAGAGGAGTAAGCTTATGAGTCATCAAAATGAAATGACCGCCGAAGAGGCATTGGCACGCCTTAAAGAAGGTAACGCGAAATTTTTACAGGCGGAAACTTCAATAGGTGACGTATCGCCGCAAATTCGCGAAAGAACGGCTAAAGAAGGACAATTCCCCTACGCATTGGTGCTTACTTGCTCGGATTCGCGCGTCATTCCGGAAAGTATTTTTTCTACCGGCATAGGTGAACTTTTCGTCGTTCGCGTTGCAGGTTATGTTGCCGACAAAACGCAACTCGGCAGTATCGTCTACGCCGTCGAACATCTTCATACGCCTCTGGTTTTGGTACTCGGTCACACGAATTGCGGCGCGGTTGGTACGGCTTTACATTCTCATGAGGTCGACGGTCATTTAACCACGATAATCAATCTGATAAAAAAGGCTATCGGCGATGAAAAGGATTACGACAAGGCCGTAGCGCTGAATGTGGAATATACCTGCAACGCTATACAAAAAGAAAATATTCCCGCTAAAGTTGTCGGCGCCGTTTATCACATTGACAGCGGCAAAGTGGAGTTTTTGGAAAATTAGCTGTTAGCTTTTAGCTAGTAGCCGGTAGCCGGTAAAAATAAAAATACCGGCTAACAGTTACGAGCTACAAGATAAACGCTAATAGCTACGAGCTACAATCTAACAGGAGTAGGGATTAGTACGAAAAATTTTGTTGATACGCATTGCCACTTGAATGATGAAAAATTTTCCTCAGATTTAAACGAAGTTGCAAGCCGCGCTGAAAGTGTCGGTGTCACGCGAATTATAAATTTCGGCGACACGTTACAAAGTTCCGCGCAGGTCATCAGCCTTGCAGAAAAATTTGCCGCTATGTTCGCAGGAGTCGGCGTTCACCCGTCGGAAATTGCAAACTTCGACGAAAATAAATCTGTTGAAAAAATCGCCGAACTTGCCGCGCAGAAAAAAGTTGTCGCCATTGGTGAAATTGGTCTTGACTATTATTGGGAAAAAGATTCTGCCGTAAGATTGGAGCAACAAAAAACTTTCATACAGCAGCTTGACGTTGCGCGGCAGTTTAATTTGCCGGTATGCATTCATGAGCGTGACGCGCACGGTGACGCGCTGAAAATTTTGCAAAGTGAAGGTAAGGGACTGCGCGGCGTCTTGCATTGCTATTCAGGCAGTTTGGAAATGGCGCGGGAAATTTGGAAAATGGGCTGGCTTATCGGCATTGACGGCCCCGTAACTTTCAACAACTCGAAAAAGTTATGGGAAGTTGTTAAGGCGGCGCCGCGTGAAGTTATGCTGGTTGAAACCGATGCGCCGTACCTTGCTCCCATACCTAATCGCGGCAAGAGAAATGAACCCGCTTACGTTGTCGACGTGGCAAAAAAAATTGCCGAACTGCGCGGCGAAGATTTAGACGACGTTGCAGAGTACACGACACATAACGCCGAAAATCTGTATTTTAACGCGCTGAAAAATTTTACTTCAGCGTGACTGTAAATTAACGCATAAAACTTTTTCTGTCTGAAGGCAGAAATTTATTTAATGTTTCAGCTATAAATCAGGCGAAAAAGTTATAATAAATTCAGAGGGTTTAAATTTGTGTTTTAAAAATTTTAAGGGGTTGGTTTTTGGTATGCATTTTTTCCGAACGTTAGCGATGGCATTGGTGTTGGTGTTTGTAAGTTCTACGGCATTGGCGGCAGAATTTAGAATGGGTGATGAAGGCGCGGATATTGCGGAAATTCAAGGGCAGTTGATTGAGTTGGGCTACGACCTTGTTGCAGACGGTTCATTCGGTCCTGCAATGGCGGACGCGGTAAAATCTTTCCAAGCGTCGCGGGGAATTTATCCC
>CAMJNB010000276.1 GCA_946407175.1 uncultured Selenomonadales bacterium
CGGCGAAAGTGATTTTGATACGCTTGTTCACTCGATTAAATTTGCGCTGATGAAAATGTGTGAAACGCGGCTCAGAGACGTGCTTAAAATAAATTTTGATTACAAACCCGACATTGCCTTTGCACGCGCAGAATACAAACTTGACAACGACGTACCGCAAGTCATTCTTATGTTGTCACTCAATCTTTTAGGTAAAAATTGGGAAGAAGAAATTGCAAAGTTCCGCCTTTTAATCGAACATGACCTCAACGACAGCGTGTATATTAAAGCCGTAATTGTTTTCGTCTTTGATATCGACGACTTGTCTTGGATGAAAATGTTTGACACCGTCAAATTTAAAAATATTCGGTTTCTTATGGGTACGAAGGAAGGTTTTGTCACTCCCACCGGCGTAGCGTTTACCTTCGATGAATGGATGTCACTTTGGAAATTTGGGCGTCCTCATTCAAAGCGCGGTCAAAAAACTTTTGCAAGCGAAAAAAAAGATTTTTTGCAAGGACTCTTCGACGATAAAAAAGTTTTGCCTGAAAAAGTTTCAAGAGAAAAAATTTTAAATGAAAAAAAAGAAAAAGCTGATTCTGCCGATGATGAATCAGAAGACGTTGCAGATGACGATTTTTCTGAAGAAGTTGTCACGCCTTCATTTTTGGTGACGCCGGAACCTACGTTGCCTTTTGATGAAGACGAAGACGTAAACCTTTACTTCGTTGGCAAGCAAGATGCCAAGAAAGATTCAGATGACGTTAAAGAAGTTGCAAAGACTTACGGCAGTGAAGATGACGCCGATATTACGCCTATTGAAATTGTCGAACCTACCGCTAACGTTGATATGCAAGATGTTGCCGAAGATGCAGAGCCGGTTGAAGATATTCAGCCGGTTGAAGAAGAATACGAGCCGGCTGATGAACCCGCGACCGAAGATAAAGCCGATGATAAAAGCTATAATAAAGACGAAGATAAAACGTCAGCGGTAACTGAACCTGTCACGACGACGCAGGAAAGTGACCTTGCGAAAGTAGACGGCGTAACGGTAGTAAGCAACCTTTTTAAGTCAGGTGCGGTAAGTCGCGCAATGCTTGCCCTCCACGCCTTGAAAGATTTTATTGCGCAAACCGATCCCGACGTAGAAAATTGGGCGGCGTATCTTTCCGACGAAGTTGGTTTTATTCTCGACGACCCCTTAACCTTTCAAACGGTACGCAACTACGACCCCTTTACACTTTGGAGCAATTCGGTTGAAATTCCTAAAGCTAATGTAGGAAAAATTTTTGACTACCTCAACCTTGCCGCAATGATAAAAAGCTTTTTCGCGCCGCCCGATCCTACCAGCTACCAAATTCAAAAGGCGTGGCGTCAAATTAATGAAGACAAGGTAAACACCGCGCTTAAGGCTTACCCCGCCGCGAAAACTTTAATAAGTCTTTTTAATAACTTCACGGAAAAAACTCACCGCGCCTTTGCGGACTGTCTTGTAGGCGCCGGTAACAGCAATGAAGATAATTTTAAAAATGCTCTCGCGCAGGTTAAAACTGCAGAAAACATTGCCGACAGCGTGTTACATTCGGACGTGAATCACCGCCGCGTTAAAGACGTTATTCAACAGATTTTCAGCAACAACGGTCTGGTCAGAAAATATCTTAGTGTTAATGACTACACGGAAGATGAGATTTTGGAATTTTGCAGGAGATTTGAAAATACCGATTTAACCGCCGTCATTTCAAAGCCCGCTGCGCAGATTGATGAGAATCTTTTTTCGGAAGATAAAATAGATGACTTTTTGGATGACGTTTGGAACAAACCGCAAGTGACGCTTGTACGCAAGGAGCGCGAACCTTTCAAAGGTCCCAAACGCAGAAGAGTCACCGGAGTCATGAAACAGTGCTTGACCGCGCTTTTAAATTATATTTACACCAAAAGAAATCTCGACACTTCTTCAAGCTCCGGCAAGCCTTCCGCGCCGGTTGAAAGAGCACAGGAAATTTTAGCCGAACTCAAAAAGCAAGTCGCACGTACAGACAAAAAAGCCGGTCTCGGACAAATTATTTTTAAGCACTTCACTGAAAAATTTGCAAAGAAACTTAACGGCGAATCGGCGGTTATCTCCTACCGCGAATGTATTTTAACGTCAAGCTACATTGAACTTGAAAACGACGTGCCGACCATTGAATCTTTCGGCGTGACGGAATTTTCGCTAAAGGAACGTGTGAAAAATTTTGAAAACGAAATGCGCGCTAAAACTTTTTCCGACGCGTTGAAAAGTGCCTACGAAACTGCGCTTAGAAATTATGACTGCGGCATTTTACAGCACCTTGTAAAATTTTACCTGCCGCAACTCGGCGTATCCGAAGAAGAAGTTAAACGCAAGTTAAGCGGTCTCGACAAGCAGGTTGACAGGCAAATTGAACGCTTGTACACGGAATTTTTGAGCGATTTGGAATTGGCGCGTAACTATTCGCGTATCACCGACCAAGAGAAAATTGAATTTTACATTAACGCCGCCGTTGACGCACGCAGACATTTCACGCAGACGAAAAACGCGGGACTTTTCAACCGCTTTATTAAGGCGTGCACTCAATCAATCGACAAGACTTCCATTCCGCAGAAAAATGCCCTTATCGCGCGGCTGAAAAAAATGGAAGAGCAGTTGGAGCAGAATTTAAGCGACGGTGAAACGCTTGATTCGCGCTACCCCATACTTGCCAACATTCGCCGTCAAATTGAGCTGATGAATTTAACTGTTGCGGAAGATTATATGAACCGGCTGGAGACGGAAGGCGGAAACCTTTTAACTGAATTGGATGTGACCGGTTACGACCTTTCAACGCTGGAAAATTTCTTGCACGAGTATGAAACTTTGTACCGAGCAATTTTAAGTGCCAACGGTTCTGTTGAAGGCGCCTTTAAACAGCGTTTTCACAGCGGCAGGGTTAATCGCGAAACACAAAATGCGATTGACTATCTGCGCGGCTGGCAGGGTATTCATTCCGGTCAAACTTCGGTTATTGAAAATTCTATCATTGACATTTTGGCGCACTTCGGCTACACCGGCGC
>CAMJNB010000277.1 GCA_946407175.1 uncultured Selenomonadales bacterium
GTTACACGATTGAAAGTGACGACGCTTTTACAAGGCCTACCGGCGCGAAAATCGGCGAATTGTCATACCGAAAAGATTTGCTTAACGACTACATTGACTTCGTTGTAAGCACGACGAGTGAAAAGTTTGACGGTATGCAAATTGTTTTGGACTGCGCGAACGGTGCCGCTTATGACGCCATGCCGAAAGTTTTAAAACGTCTCGGCGCTGACGTAATTTTAATGGGCGATAAACCCGACGGCATTAACATAAATGACGAATGCGGCTCAACCCACATTGAAAATTTGCGGCTGGAAGTTTTACGCCACCGCGCAGATATCGGCATTGCTCATGACGGTGACGCGGACAGATGTCTTTGCATTGACGAAAAAGGCAACGTGATTGACGGAGATCACATTTTGATTATGTGCGCAAAGTTGATGATGGACGTTGGCGCATTGGTGAAAAATACCGTTGTCACGACGGTTATGGCGAATATCGGCTTTAGGCAGGCGATTGAAAAATTAAACGGACGCTACGAAATTACGGCGGTTGGTGACAGATACGTTTTGGAAAATATGTTACAGCACGGCTACAATCTCGGCGGCGAACAGTCGGGACATATAATTTTTACCGATTATTCAACTACCGGCGACGGACTTATTACCGCGTTGCAGGTTTTAACCGCAATGAAAAAATCCGGCAAGTCTGCTTCTGAACTCAATGAAATGATGACGACTTATCCGCAGGTTTTAATTAACGTCCGCGTGAAGGATAAAAAAATTTCGCAGGAGGCTGACTCGGTTAAACGTGCAATTACTGAAGGCGTTGAAGAGTTAGGCAACAGCGGCAGAATTTTGGTACGCGCGTCCGGCACGGAACCTTTGGTCAGAGTAATGGCGGAAGGTCCCAACAAGGCGCAACTTGACAGAATCTGTAACAAAATCGCGTCGGAGATTGAAAAAGTTAATGCATAAAAACAAAGCAGTAGTTTTGGTAAGTTTCGGTACTGCTGACGAAAAAATTTTTTCACGAACCATTGACGCGCTGGCTAAAGAAATTTCGGTAGAGTTGCCGAACGTTGAATTGCACTTGGCGTACACGTCGAACTTTATAATAAAAAAGTTGCTTAAGCGCGGCGTAAAAGTTTTGACTGTCGACGAACAAATTTCAAAACTGCGCGGCGAAGGTTACAGCGAAATAATTTTATTGCCGACGCATTTTACTGCCGGTGAAGAATTTGACAATAAAATTAAAATCTGCGCGGCTGACGACGTAAAGGTTTTGACGCCGCTTTTTTCTTTGCAATGCGACACGGACTTTGATAAAAAAATTCTAACCTCCGTGTTAAAATGTTTTCCCGTGCAGGAAGAAGATTTAATTTTAATCGGTCACGGTTCGCCGCACCGTCACAATCCGGTTTATGAAAATTTTCAGCGGCTTATTGATGAAAGTTACAAAAATATTCATGTAGGCGTGATTGAGGAAAGTGACACGCCGAATTTTTATGACGTTTTGGCGCGGCTTAAAACTCGTCACGTTGAAAAAGTTTTGCTTGCACCGTTGCTTTTTAACGGCGGCGTACATTTGGCGGAGGATATCGGCGGCGCTGATGAAAATTCGTGGAAGTCACGCCTTAATGCCGCAGGTTACGACGTGAAAGTTTTTACTGACGGTCTCGGTGCATTTAAAATTTTTCGCGAATTGTATATTGAGAAAGTAGCTTGTGGTAAATAGTAAATAGTTTTTCACTAAACCACTATTAACTATTAACTATTAACTAACTTAACCGTTTTAATGAAAATCACGATAGCATTGGGAGAAAGGAGCGACAACTGTGGCAAATGCGAATACAAATTTATTATCAATCACGACGGCGAATCGTCAAACCAATGTAAATGCAACTTCACGCACTCAAAATTCCGTAAGCTCGCGAAGTAACGATACAAACTATCATTCAAGTTCAACGCGAAAAAGTAAAGGCGACTTCAGCTCCGAATTGGATAAGGCTAACGCACAGGCGAATCAACCTCAACAATCCGAAGAAGCTCAAGTTGCGGCGGAAAGTGCAGAATCAACTTCGGTTGACGAACTTGCCAACGCATCTACTCATGGAAAGAAAGAAGTTAAGCAGGACGCGCCTAAAAATTCAAACCAACCTTTAGCCGATGAAAAAAATGTTCAAGCCGTAACGCAAAACGTTGCAGAAAATCTTGTAACAGAAATTATTCCTACCGACACTGCGGCGAAAACTCAAATCGAAACTCCCCTTGAAATTCCGCAAGACAATATTCAACCTGTCGACGCGGAAATTGCAGGTGAAAATATTAATCAGCAGGTTACAATTCAACCTGCCTTTAATCCTGTTCAAACTTCCGCTGAATCAGCGGACGATATCAGTGACGTAAATTTAAATGACATTCCTGCGCAACTTGAAAATAATGTTGCAGACGCAGTTTTAGACGTTGCAGACACTTTACCTGCGCAGGCAATGTCCGCTGATATGGCTTTTTACTTCACGGCAAGCAATGAAAGCCTTTTGACGGCGAAAGAAATTCCCGCCGAAGTCGACACGACAAATTTGATGTCGATTATGCCGCAAGCACGCGACACTAAGGCACAGTCAATGTTAGATTTCTTAAGCGGCAAAACATGGCAGAGCGCTGACACCGAAAAGGACGTGCCGCAAAATTTAAATTTGCAAAATCTCTTCGCGCAGTCCGACCAAGCGTCAACCGTTCAGCCGGTACAAATTCAGCCGCAATATCAGCCGCGCGTACTTGACATGCAAGCCGCCGTACAGCCGACCTTGCAAGCTCAATCTGTAATGCCGAATCAGCCGTTGCAGGTACCAACCGAATTGCAAGCGGTAATGCCGAATCAAGCGACTTTGCAGGTACAAGCTCAAAATAATTTTCAGCCGACACTGAATCAAGCGCCGGTACAAATGCAAATGCCGACCGACTTACAACCGGTAGCTACGAATCAAGCGACGTTGCAGGTACAGCCGCAAAATAATTTTCAGCCGACACTGAATCAAGCGCCGGTACAAATGCAAATGCCGA
>CAMJNB010000278.1 GCA_946407175.1 uncultured Selenomonadales bacterium
TATCTGTATTCCCGTTGCGGCAGGAATTTTTTACCCGACATTCGGCTTGAAACTTTCGCCGATGATTGGCGCGGCGGCTATGAGTTGCTCAAGCATTTGCGTCGTGCTGAATGCGTTGCGATTAAAATTTTTCAGCGTTGAACGTGCAGAAAACGTTGCGGCAGAAAAAATTTCCGCGCAGGTTCACGCAGAAAACATTTCACTACAAAACATTGAGGAGTATTTACAAACTATGAAAACCACTTTGAAAATCGAAGGTATGATGTGTAAACATTGTCAAAAGCACGTGCATGACGCATTGGCGAAAATGGACGGTGTTACCGACGTTGAGGTAAGCTTGGAAAATAAAAATGCGGTCGTTACTTCCGACAAAGAAATTTCAACCGCAGATTTTAAAAAGGTAATTGATGACGCCGGCTACGAACTCGTCGCGTAGGAGTGAGTGCTATTTATCGAAACGCCTCGCAGTAAGAATGATTTATTGGTAAAATCAAAATAAAAAAGACGGCGCGGATGTACTTTGAGCTGCGTACGTCACCGTTAAAGTTATCGTAACCTTGTGCGGACGTAAACGCCGGAATTACGACAAGGTATGCGAGCTACATCCGCGCCATGTTTTCTTTGCTACTTTCTTTTGCGCCAAAAGAAAGTAGGTTAAAAATTACAAACAGTCCCTAATTTGTATGAATCGGAATTAAATCTATCAACTAAAAAACCGCGCACGGTAATTTGTACGCGGTCTTTTTTTATTCCGATGAAAATGTAATTGTGGCGAGTACATTTTCAATTTAATGCGTAATGAAAATTAAACGCTGTAAGCTGTAAGCTCCAAGCTAAAATTATTCTTGCGGACGCGGTTTTCTGATTAAGCCAAGAACAACTGCGCCGATAATGGAACCAACGGCAATGGCGATTAAGTAGCCCAAAGGATTGCCGATAGTGGGAACTACGAAAATGCCGCCGTGAGGAGCCATAAGCGTGCAGTCAAAGAACATTGTTATAGCGCCGGTAATTGCGGAGCCGATGACGCAGGCGGGAATGACGTGGAGCGGGTCACCTGCGGCGAAGGGGATAGCACCTTCAGTGATGAACGAAAAGCCCATAATGAAGTTTGTAGGCGCGGTTTTTTGTTCACTCAAGGTAAATTTATTCTTGAAGAAAATCGTAGCGATAGCGATTGCGATAGGAGGAACCATACCGCCTGCCATGACAGCCGCCATGACGTAGTAGTTGCCGCTTGCCAAAAGTCCGACACCGGTAACATAAGCCGCCTTGTTCAAAGGACCGCCCATATCAACCGCCATCATACCTGCAACAACGGCGCCCATTAGAACTTTAGCCGAAGGATCCATATTCGCCAGCGTATCTTGCAACCAAGCGTTAACTGCCGAAACAGGCGGACCTATGACGAAGTTACAAATAAGACCGATAATTAAGACGCCGAGTAACGGATAGAATAAAATAGGTTTTGTACCTTCCAAAGACGCGGGCAGGAAACTAAGGGATTTTTTCAAGAAGTTTAAGAGCCAACCTGCGATAAAACCTGCCAAAAGTGCGCCCAAGAAACCGGAGCCGTTAGCGCCGGAAAGTGCACCGCCGACAAAACCTGCCGCAAGAGCGGGACGGTCAGCAATAGACATTGCAATAAATCCTGCCAATACCGGCAACATAAAGCCGAATGACGCGCCGCCTATCGCGTTAAAAATGTGAGCTACCGGCGTAATGTTACCGAACTTGCCGCGTTCATCTGCCGGCAATGCATTCAAGTCAACGGCAAAACCGTCAATTAAGAATGAAATTGCGATTAAGATACCGCCGCCTATAACGAAAGGCAACATATGCGAAACGCCGTTCATTAAGTGCTTGTAGACTTGACGTCCGATACTTTCATCAGTACCGCCGCCGCCGCCTTCGTCACCCGCGCTGTCTCCTGCCTTAGCGTGATAAATCGGAGCCGAGCCGCTTAACGCGCGGTCAATGAGTTCATCAGCCTTATTAATACCGTCGGCAACTTTCGTAATGACAACGTGCTTGCCGTTGAAACGTGCCATTGCAACGTTTTTATCCGCCGCAACGATAATGCCGTCCGCCTTTGCAATTTCGTCCGCCGTCAAAACATTTTTCGCGCCGCCGGAGCCGTTCGTCTCAACCTTAATTGAGATGCCGCGCTTTTTGGCGTGTTGCTCCAAACTTTCCGCCGCCATGAAGGTATGCGCGATACCGGTAGGACACGCGGTAACGGCAAGGATTTGAATATGGTCGGCAGTAGGTTTTGCCAAATTGACATTGCTGTCAGCAGGGGCTTGGAATTTGCCGTCTTCCTTGTCGTCGATAATCTTTAAAAATTCTTCTTTAGTCTTGGCTTTAATAAGTGCTTCTTTAAAGTCGGGGTCCATAACCATAGTGGCTAGTTTCGACAAAATCATTAAGTGTTCGTCGTTACCGCCGTCGGGAGCCGCTATTGCGAAGAATAAACGCGCGGGGTTCCCGTCCATTGACTGGAAGTCAATACCTTCGGGAATGGTCATTGCGGCCAGTCCGGGTTCTTTAACACCTGCGGACTTTGCGTGCGGCGTCGCAATGCCGTCGCCCAATCCCGTTGTACCTGACGCCTCACGCGCCTGCACGTCCTTTAGGTATTGAGCTTTGTCTTTGAGGTTGCCGCCTTTTTCCATAAGGTCAACCAAATGCGATATCGCGTCCGGTTTATCCTTAACTTTTGCACCGAGATCGATGCTTGCATTTTTAAGCAAATCGGTAACTCTCATGTTCTCACTCCTTTAAAAATTTATTTCTTAACGGCGTTCACGAATTTGGGATAATGTGGCGTTTCTCCCGCTTTCATAATTGCCGGATTAAGCGATTTTAGCTGGTAGCGGTTAGCTTTTATACATTAGCCATTAGCTTTCAGAAATCTGCAAACTGTAAGCTAAAAGCTACAGGCTTTTAATTCCACAACGGCGGTTCAGACATTGAAATCCAAACCGCCGCCGATAGAAAATTTATTGATTAGTATAGATTAGTACACTTTTACGTTATCTTG
>CAMJNB010000279.1 GCA_946407175.1 uncultured Selenomonadales bacterium
TGCTTAATACTTTCGATATTTTGCGGCGTAATAAAAAATGCGCGGCGTTTTTTCGACATCAAAATTGACAATCTCAAGGCAGTATCTTTAAGGTCGTTGTATATTTTTTGCACACCGTCACCGACATTCAAAAGTGCATCTACGCCGAACCATGGGGTTTTTGCAAAATATTTGAACCAAAGTTTATTGAAATTATCTCGTGCATCCAAACGCAGAGATTGACTCACATAATGATAAATAGCTGGCTTGGTATCTGAGGTTACGCGACGCTCAAAAGGTATCCAACAATTATATTTCGCCGGCATATGCAGATAATTTTTGCCGAAACAATAATTCAAAACGTCTTGGTCAAAATAATCGCAGTTGGTGTTGTTTGCCACGTAATTCAAACTTTCTTCAATTAAATTTTGATTCTCACGCCAATATTTTAAATCAATTATCAAGACGCCTGAATTAAAATATTCCGTGTACTTAAGCATTCCCGACGTAACCAACTTATGCGCCCAATACATTGCCTCATCTTTTATGCCGATATCAAATTCCGAAATTGCCGCAAAAGGTTTACCTTGAGTATTTAAATCGTACACTTCTTTTACGTCAAGATTAATTATCATATCGGAATCGAAATATAAAATTTTATCGACATCTGCAGGCAAGATATCTGTAATTAACAAGCGATAAACTGCACCTATAGAAAAGCGTTCAAACTGTTCTGCGCGTAACATCATTTGTCGAATTTTTTCAATTTTATCCGCGCAGATTTTTTCTACATTGTAAAACTTAACTATCTGATTGTAGCTTTTTGCCAACGCCAAAAATTTATTGCGGTTATATTCATTTAAAGTATTGTCATGCAAAAGGTGAACGGTAACCGAACGGGGGGGGGAGTAACATTTTCAAACATTGACAGTATGGACGTACCGGTAAATTTGGAGTATCGCCCGTCCTTGTCGTAAAGCCCGAAACAAACGTGAATCATACAAATTTCCTTTCACAAATACGCGACGCAACGATTAATTTTTACGCCTTGCGCACTGAATTTATTTTCATACTCGGTACGAATATTTTCCGGCGGCTCATCGGCGTGCAGGTCAAAATTAACGTCGCGCACCTTTAAACCTGCCAATTCAAACTGTTCAAGCGAAAAATCAAATAAGCCGCGATTGTCTGTCTTAAAATGAATTTCGCCTTCCGCCTTTAAAATCTGTTTGTACTTTTCCAAAAAGGTTACGTAAGTCAAGCGGCGTTTGGCATGACGTTTTTTAGGCCAAGGATCACAGAAGTTTATATAAAATCTGTCGACTTCGTTTTCCGCAAAAATATTTTCAATGCCGTTAATGTCGAATACCGCCAATCGCACGTTGGACAAATTTTTTTCGGCAAGCTTACGCGCCGCCTTAAGTACAACTTCCGCTTCGGCTTCAAGACCCAAAAAATTTATATCGGGATTTTGTTCCGCCATTTGCGTGATAAAGTCACCTTTACCCGTGCCGAGTTCGACGTAAAGTTTGCGTGCTGTGTCGCCGCCAAATTTTTCAGCCCACTTGCCTTGACACTCTTCACCGATTTTTTCAAGCGTCACGAAGTCCGAAAAATTTTTAAGTTTCTCTTCCGTGTGAGGCTTTTTCCTCAATCTCAATTAAACATCTTCCTTTTTCTTTTCAAATTTTTGAGCAAGCTCCTTAATACGCTGAATTGACAATTCGGTAAATTCCTGAATTTGTTCAAAAGAGACGCCTTTATTAAGCATTTTAATTGCGATATTTTCCGCGCCTTCGATTTTTCCTTCTTCTCTGCCTCTTATTTCGCCTTCCATTCGACTTTCCAACAATGCCATTTCGTACGTCATAAACTCTTTCACCGCATTTCTGTCAGATTAATTTTTAAGTGACATTTTCTCGGCAAGCTCCTTGATACGCTGAATGGACAATTTAGTTGCCTGATGAATTTTTTCAAACGCCATGCCCATTTCAATTAAATTCATTGCGGTATTTTCCAGGGCTTTAATTTCGCCTTTGATTTCGCCACGTTGTTCGCCTTCCATTCGGCTTTCCAACAATGCCATTTCGTACGTCATAAACTCTTTCACCGTCCTTTCATTATATTTTACCTTTTCTACGGCTTTATCAAACTCTGTTGCAAATTCACCGGATACAATTCCGCTTTCAACGTAGTCAAGAAAGACTTTAACATCGGCGTCAACGTCATCAGCCGTACCTTTAGTGCTTAAAAAGATTTTGGTAGCGCCGTCACCCAATAATATGTCGGGACATTCCGCGCAGGTTTCATTGAACGTGTAAATATGTTTGGCGCGTTTAAATTTATCGAACGGACAAATAAAAATTATGTACGATTCGCCTAAATTGCCGTAATGTTGACCGGCTTTAAGCTTGTCCATATCGATTAAGCCTTGATAATAGCGCATACGCTTTGCCAAGTACGCGGAGTCCGTCACTTGCACTTCAATATCGAAAGTGCGGTCAGCGTCTTTATCTTCAACGTAAACATCAAGCCTAATGCCTTTGCCGTCAAGCCGCTCTTGCAAAACTTTTTCGCGTTCGGGATAGCTGATACTTTTAATTTTCACGTGCAAAATTTTTTCAAGCAAGCGGCGACACAAATCCGGCGCACTTTCCATAACCTTACTGAAAATAAAGTTGTCTTTAATTGTCAGTGACTGCCATTTTTCTTTCAATTCTTTTTCGTACATTGTGACACCTTATTCAAGCTAATTTGTTATATTATTCAAGCTCAATCGTGGCAGGCGGCTTTGACGTGCAGTCATAAAGTACGCGGTTGACGCCTTTAACTTCGTTGACAATCCTGTTTGCAATGACGTTTAAAACATTCCAATCAATCTGCGCGGCCTCCGCAGTCATAAAGTCATTGGTCAAAACTGCGCGAAGTACAACGGCGTAATCGTAAGTACGACCGTCACCCATAACACCGACAGAGCGCATATTCGTAAGCGCGGCGAAGTACTGTGAAAGTTTCGGTGCAAGTCCCGCCTTAGCAATTTCTTCACGGT
>CAMJNB010000280.1 GCA_946407175.1 uncultured Selenomonadales bacterium
AAACTGCCAAACTTTGCAAGAATCCCACGCCTCTAAGGCGGTGGGAATGTTCAACCTCCTCATCAACGTGTACAGCAACAGCATTCTGCGGTTTTTGATATCCCAACGCCTGTGCAACGTCTTTACCGACAAAGTAGGGCTTGCCGTCAATCAGCATACAGCGAATTTTGCCAAAGGCGTCATTGACGTAGACTTGCAACGCTGTTTCCAATTTCTTTTTGCTCATAACATTTGCTCCTTTCTTAATGTTTGAACTTACAAAAGCTCATTGCTACAGACGGCTGGTGAAAGTTGTACGTCTGCAGTTATCAGTTTTTGTTGGAAAAAGTTAAGAAGGTGGTCTTTAAATGGGGAGTTGTGTCAGTAGCCAGTTAATGTGGCGTTTAAGCGGCTACTGTGACAAATCCTCAAAATTAATTCTCTAAAAGATCTACTTCGCATCTAAGCCGAGTTCCGGCAACGGTTGAATGCTTTCAGACCAAGTTACTATAAATTCAAGAAGTCGGTTCGTTTTGCGGAAGGTATTTATCACGAGGTCGATTTCTGCTTTTTCGGCGTCGCTAAGCTTTTCATAGTCTTTTTTGCGGATTATCTCATCGGCGGCTTTTTGCATTTGAATCATTTGTTCCCCGTCAGTCATCACCCATTTAGCCACTGCCGTCCACTTAACCAAGTTTTCCAACTCCAAGACGCGCTTTTCTAAACTTGTAATGCGCTCCTCTGTAGTCATAGCTTTACTCCTCATCAAATTTCAATTCGCACCCGCATTTTTTAGCGTGCCGAATAATGTCTTCGTCCGTGCAACCTGCGTACTTTTTAAAAAGTTCCGCGCTGATGTGGTACGTGTAGTAAGGACGCGGCTTTCTGTTGGGATTAGTCGTGACGGCAACACCGTAAGGCAATCTGCCGTACACAAGTCCGCACCGAATAACCTGCGCGGCTTTTCCTAAAATCGACGCCGCTACCTCAACAGGTACGCTTTTTATTTTTGCCATTTTTCAAGCTCCTTTCGTTACTGTTCATTTCAACCGTCAACCGCGCTAAGCCGACGGTTGCATATCAGCAGTAAATCTTTTCGGAGAGTTTATTCTGCTGTTGCGTGAACTTCTGCGTTCCACCAAGCGGGGTTACCGTTATAAATTTC
Organism: uncultured Selenomonadales bacterium; assembly: GCA_946407175.1. The sequence goes on from CAMJNB010000280.1 coordinate 1,145, forward strand.
ATAACCGTTATCGTCGTAGCCGACAAGTTGTCCAACGGAATCTGGAATCACTCTTACCATAGTGCCGTCCCAGTGATAATCCCCAATGTGAATTCCGCCGTTAGCGTCTTGTGAAATGTCAGAACCATAGACGGCTTTTTGTGTTTCTTCACATATGCCGCGAAATTTAAAAGGTATGTTACGCATTTTTGTCCTCCTATCTAGAAAAATTCCAATAATTTTTTCTTAGCCTCTTCAAAATCAATATCGAAAAATTCACCAAATGTGCGTTTTTTGGCAAAGAATTTATGCATAGCGCTTTCAATTTTGAACGCCTCTGCATCCTGCACGTATTCGCTTTCAAAGTATTGGACGATATCCATTCCGCTGGAGCATTTTAACTGTGATAATCTATTCTTTATGTGATAGCTAACACCGATTTTTACACGTCCGTTTTCAAATTCAGCAACGTATACGCAACGTCTGTCGGGGGAAAGTATTCTTCTTGTTTCCTCGCGCTCTCTTATTATACGTAATTGATTTTCGTCAACTTCTTCTGCTTTATATTTAAGAGGTACCCAAACTTCAGGACAATCACTTACAAGCTGTTCTAGTGTTGATTCGTCAACCATATAGCGACCGTCATTATTCCTTTTAACGGTTTTCAGATGAGCGTGAGCAAAAGTAAGATAATCCTGTACAGGGGAATCATCATTTGTAGGTTTTGGAAGTTCGTCGAGAAGTTCGCCGAAAACCTTATTGAAAAATTCATCTGCAGCATTATCGACTTCATCATCTTTTGGCAAATTTGTTACAGTTGAATAATAATAATCGCCGTGTATGTATATAGTAGTGTCTTTGTCATTGCGATAATCGGGATCGGCAGGACGTACACCACGCATTAAAATACGATGATATTGCTTGTGCCTTTCAGCTCCGCTCCGCCAAAAATATTGACGAAGGCTTGGCGGTAATATAGGCGTTATTTTGTAATGCCCATAGTGGTCAGAACCAACTATGTACGTGCCATACAAATCGTGATAATAAGCAAATCCCTCACAATAATAAATGAGACCGTTTTCGATTTTTTCAATGCCACGAAATTGCAATTCGTCCCACATTTCGTGTTCGTATCTATGTTCTGTTCCTTCCCATTTATCAACTTCAATTTCTGTTCCAACGTACTGCCGGATTGAATCCCTCATAACTTCCACGCCATCCAAATACGCTTTTTCATTTTTAATATCAAAAAGCAAGTTAGTCCCTTCAATCATTTGTCTCACCTACCTTTCGCTTAGTTCAACCGCCAGCTGTCGAGGGGAGGCTAACAGGCGGCGATTGTCAAAACAAAAATTTTGTAATAACGAGAGGAGAAATTTTAAGATGAGTGCTGACTGCCGCCGCCAAAACATACAGCTTAAGGGGAACGGTCGGCAGTGTTAGTGAGGTTTATTTTTATGGATTTGCGATTTTTGTAAAATATACTGGATTTTTAAGACAAAAAAATATCGTTGACTTTGCAATTTAACGCCTCTGCCAGCCTTTGAAGTGTAGCAATGGTGGTATTTACTTCTTGACCACTCTCCAGATTTGACAAGGTCTCACGTGACACATTAGCTTTTTTGCAAAGTTCTATCTGCGTCATATGATTTTTTTCCCGAAGTTCCTTAATTTGAAAAGGCATTTTATCACCTCCAAAACCAACTCCAGTATACTATAAACAAAAATCTTGTCAAGTTTGTTTGACAGAAAAAATTCAGCATTGTAGAATAACGTGAACAAAAATTAAAGGCGGTGATCGCGATGAAACTGGCTGAATGGATAAAACAATATCGTGAAATCAATAAGCTTACCTTGCAAGATATGGCGGACTTGTGCGGATTTAGTCGGTCATATGCGCAT
>CAMJNB010000281.1 GCA_946407175.1 uncultured Selenomonadales bacterium
CGCCATGTTTTCTTTGCTACTTTCTTTTGCGCCAAAAGAAAGTAGGTTAAATAAAAACTTTTACTAAGTTTGATTTTACAAACAGCCCCTAGCTCCTAACTAATTCAAATCGGGGCGAAGTTTTTTCGCGTCGCCTAAGTAAACGTGACAAAGTTCGTGCAAAGTTTTATCAACGTCAGCCAAAACCAAAACTCTTATGCACTTCTGCATACTGCCTTCAACGTCCATTTCCTGCGTATCGAAAAGCGGCAGGTATTGAAAATTTGGAAGTTGACGCACGCCGCCGGCGGGAAATGCGGCGGTTAAATCCTTCGTACAGGAAAAAATTACCGCGCCTACCGTGTCAGGGTGAATTTGGTTTGCCGACAAAAGTTCTGTTATCAGAAATTGCGCCGCGTTCCAAATTGCCTTCTGCGAATTTTCTTCAACGGTTATCGCACCTCGTATTCCTCTCAATGCCATTTAAATGCCTCCTTTTTAGCTGTTAGCGATTAGCCGGTAGCTGTCAGCCGCTGACAGCTACAAATTATATTTTTCGCGGATCTGTTGCTGAACAGTTTCATTGCCCAAAAATTCTTCGTACGTACAAATTCTGTCAACCGTGCCGTTTGGCGTAACGTCAATGATTCTGTTGGCAACGGTTTCTACAAGCACGCGGTCTTTTGACGAAAAAATTATCGTGCCACCGAACTCTTTCAAAGCGCGTTCAAACTCTTCAGTCTGCGGCAAGTCAAGGCAAGTCGTGGGATTGTCCAAAAGTAAAAAATTAGCGCCGCTTTTTTGCAGTGAATCAATTTCCGCTCGCGCGGCAGTGCTTGAATAAACCTGCGGCATGTACGCAATTTTTACGTCGTCGCTGAAATTTATCGAGCCTTTGAATGATTCGGCGGAATGTTCATTGCGCCAAAATGCATTTAACGTCTTAAGCAGGCGTGATTGACCGAATTGGTTTTGTCCTACCAATGCGATTTTCTGTCCGCGCCTTATGGTAAAGCTTACGTTTTGAAAAATAGTTTCGCCGTCCCGAACTTTTAATAAATCCTCCACTTCCAAAACTATCGGCGTCGACAAGTCCTTAGGGTCAACCGCCGTGAAATCTTCGTCGCACTGTAAATTTATCGTCGTGACTTTCTTTGCACCGAGCGGGATAATTTCCTTGCACGAAGACCACAAAAAATACCTGTCGTTGCTGACAATTACGGCGGTTAAATCTTGCCGCGTCTTCAAAAAATCTATCAGCCATTCAACGCCGCCGGCGTCCAAATTTTTTGTAGGCTCATCTAAAAGTAAAACTACTTCCGAATCTTTCAAGCCGCGCAGAGCACGTTTCAATTTGTCAATCGCCGACATTTCAGCCATGTGCAATTCGGAAAAATCGGAATAGGCACTGCCCGTGACAAGTAACACTTCGCCGGTAACACGTGCACTGCCGGAAGTTGGCGGCAGGCGTCCCGCGATTATGTCAAGCAATGAAGATTTGCCGGAGCCTTCACTGCCGATAATGCCGACCTTTTCGCCGCGGTTCACGTCGATATTTAAGCCGGTAAAAATTTCTTTTTGTCCCAGTTGCAGAGTCAAATTTTTTATCTCTATCAATTTTGCATACCTCTCAAAAAATTCTTCTTCCTGCTTACCTGCAGTTAGCCTACTTCCTACCCTATACATTCTTAATCCTTAATTCTTAATTCAATTTGTAGCCGTTTTCTGTCAAAATTTTTCCAACTTCGTCATTGGCATTGCGAATTTTAAAAAGTTCAGCGTCTTTCAAAGACTCATGCATAATTTTAAAGGTACGCAATCCCGCGTAAGAAATGTAGCTGAGTTCTGTCGCGTCTATGTGAATTTCTGTGAAGCCGCTTTGCTCTTCGTATTTTTCAAGCAATTTCGGCGCCGTAATTGTATCCAAACGCCCACGCAGATGTATTGAAAGGACGTCATCGGTTAATGAAAATTCCTGCGCGAAAGGTAAATCACTTTGAAAATTTTCAACGTCCGTATCATTAGCCGTAATCAGCCATTCTTCCATTTCTTGGTACGCTGCCAACATTTTTTCCATTAACTCCGGCTTATCTTTAAGCGAAGGGATGCACTTTAACTTTTCAGGATAACGAAAACTTTTGACATTAAAGCCGCACTCTTCCAAAAAGCTCCGCCGTTCATCAAGCGTTCCCTCCATAAAAATTGCGCCGTTACTTGAATCGGTATGCGCTATTTTGTTGCGTCCGCTGTCATTTAAATTCCAAATATAATCTCTGTCGCCGCCGGTAAGTACGACGTAGGTGAGCGCCATTAAATCGGTGAATTGAGAGTCCGAAGTATACCAACAGCCGCCAAATTCCCTCAGCAAGCGGTGAATACCGTCGCAAATCGCTTTTAAATCGTGACGCTCAAAATATCCCAAAAAGCCGTCGGTAATGATACAGATTTTGCCGCGAACATCTTTCAAGGCGTTGCGCATCGACTCATAATTGGTCGCGTCAATGCCGTGATATTGCACAAAATTTTTTTCGGCGTCATTTAAATATTTCGCGGCAACGGGAGCAATTTCGGCAGCTACAATCGGCAGGTCAAAGCCGTAGTAATTTTTATTCAGCCGCGCCGCTATCAGACTGTGCGGCAGGTAACCGCAGGGCAAATCGATAATCGTTTGGCAGTCGGTATCCTTCGCAATGGCGTTCCACATTTGGTAGCGAACATCCAGCCCGATTGCTCGACTTTCGGTAACGGGGTCAGACATGTCGAATGAAGGCAGTTGCTCTCTATCAATGCCGCCGTAAAAATTTTTGGCATCGACGTCGCCCGTTTCTGCCAAAAAACCTAGAACGGCTTTCGCGCTAAAGTAAATCGGATTTACTTTTTTCAAAATTTCATTGTTATTCATAAAAAAATCTCCTTTTCGGAGAAAATATTTTAACTGATTGGAATTTAAAGTCAAGTTAGCGGCTAGATCGATAGTAGTTAGATCGATAGATCGATAGAAAACCATCGATCCATCGATCCATCGATCCATCG
>CAMJNB010000282.1 GCA_946407175.1 uncultured Selenomonadales bacterium
AAGGCAAGGCTAACGATGCTTATATGATTGGCGTCATTACGACGGTTATCTTAGTTTTACGTGTCGCTGAACTTTTTATAGATCCTTTTATCGGCAATATGATTGACAAGACGAAGACGCGCTGGGGTAAGTTTAAGCCTTGGGTTTTGGTCGGCGGCGTTGTCGGTGCCGTAACTCTTGCAATTTTGTTCACGGACTTCGGCGGTATGGCAATGACGGACCCGATGACTTATTTAATCGGATTCACCGTGTTATATCTCATAATGGATATTTTTTACTCCGGCAAAGACGTGGCAATTTGGTCAATGATTCCTGCGCTTAGCTTTGACAGCCGCGAACGTGAAATTACTGCGACTTATGCGCGTATCGGTTCGGTTTTCGGCGGTCAGCTTGTAACAATCGTAGTTATGCCGTTGGTATTATTTTTCTCGGTTAATCAAAACGGCGGTGCGGGAGATCCGCGCGGTTGGTTCGCATTTGCATGTATCGGCGGCGCAATTTCGGTTCTCGGTGCCGTCATTCTTGCAATAGGAACTAAAGAGCAGGATTCGGAACTGCGCGAAAACAAAGAGGAAACGGGGTTTGCCGACGTCTTTAAAATTTTGTCGCAAAACGATCAGCTTATGTGGATAGCACTCACCTACTTAATTTTCGGTCTCGGTCAAAATATCGTAAACAACTTCAATCTGTACTACTTCACTTACATTCTCGGCGACTCGACGCAGATTTCATTCTTAGGCGTTATCAACGTTATAATCGGTTTGGCGGCGGTTGCACTGTTCCCGACTTTAACGGCAAAATTCAGCCGCAGAGGTTTATTCTTTGTGTCAATCAGCATTATGATTATTGCGTTGGTACTGTACGCCTTCGCGGGACAAAGCGTCACCATGACTTTGCTTGCGGCGGGACTTTTCGCACTTCCTCAACCTTTAATCTTCTTGGTAGTTTTAATGACAATCACTGATACCGTTGAATACGGACAATTAAAACTCGGTCACCGCGACGAGGCATTGGTACTTTGCGTACGTCCGCTTATTGATAAACTTTCCGGCGCCTTGACAAGTGCAATGGTCGGCTACACGGCAGTTTGGGTTGGTATGACTGCAGGCGCTACCGCTGATTCAATTTCGCCCGAAGACATTTTCAATTTCAAGCTGATTATGTTTGCCGCACCTATTGCCTTAATCGCCGTTGCCGCACTTTTCTACCGCGCTAAAGTTAAACTCACCGAAGAAGAACACGAACGCATTGTTAAAGAGCTTGAAAAGAAATGGGCTGATATGAATAAGTGATTATCTACAAGATTACGAACTTAATTAACGGCAAAATTTACGTAGGACAAACCAAGCGCACTCTTAAAGCGCGTATTAATCAGCACAGACAACGTTCAGAATCGGCGATAAGTCTTGCAATTCAAAAATACGGCTGGGAAAATTTCAAGGCTGAAATTATTGAAGAATGTGAGACGCAGGAACAGCTTGACGAGCGAGAAATTTTTTGGATTAAAGAATTAAATTCAATGTATCCTAACGGCTACAATTTAAATGAAGGCGGTTCAGGCGGAAATCCTTCAGAAGAAACACGAAAGAAAAATTCTGAATCGCAAAAAAAACGTTATGCCGACCCCGCCGCTCATGAAAAAATGTCCATTGCGCAAAGAAAACGTTTTGAAGACCCTGCCGAACATGAAAAACTTTCAAAAGCGCAGAAAAAATATTTCAGCGATCCTGCCGCAAGAAAGAAAAACTCCGAAGCAAAGAAAAATCCTTCACCTCAAGCAAGGGCAAATTTTTCGGCAGGGCAAAAGAGACGTTTTTTCGATCCCGAAGCGCGGGCTAAAAAAGCAGAAGATACTACCAAGTATTTTGAAGAACATCCCGAAGCGCGAGAGCATTTGGCGGAATTGAACAGAGGTAAAAAACAATCGCCGGAAACTATCGCCAAAAGGGTGGCGTCTATAAGATTAACTCGGCAATTAAAAAAGAAAGCAAAATTAAGGGAGGAATATGATATGCAGATTTTTGAAGATATGCAAAAAGTTTTTAAAGACAAATTTGGTCAAGACGCCGCGCAGAGATTTTTTTCTCCGGGTCGTGTAAATCTCATTGGGGAGCACCTCGATTATGTGGCGGGGGTTGTTTTTCCGTGTGCAATTTCGCTGGGTACTTATGCACTCGTTTCGCCGCGTGTTGACAGCAAAACGCGCATTTACTCAATGAATTTGGCGGACAAAGGCGTTATCGAATTTGACATGCACGGCTTGAAATACAATGCCGCGTACGATTGGGCGAATTACGTCGCCGGTACCATTGCAACGCTTGAACAGGCGGGACACAGTGCGGCTAACGGCTTTGACATCGTGATTTACGGTACATTGCCTGCCGGTGCCGGTTTAAGCTCATCCGCGTCGCTGGAAGTTTTAACCGCCGTCATTTTGAACGAAAACTTTAATTTCGGCATTGATATGATTGAAATGGTTAAACTTTCACAGAAGGCGGAAAATGAATTTGTCGGCATGAACTGCGGTATTATGGATCAGTTCGCCGTTGGTATGGGCAAGAAGGACTGCGCGATTTTGCTTGACTGCAACACGCTGAAATATCGCTACAGCCCCATTAAGCTCGGTGACGCCTCCATTGTCATTACCAATACCAATAAGCCGCACTCTCTCGTTACGTCCGCCTACAATGAACGCCGTAAAGAATGTGAAAACGCATTGAGAGATTTGCAGACGGTCAAGCCGGAGTTGAAGGCGCTTTGCGAATTGACTAATGAAGAGTTTGACGAAATTTCAAGTGCAATTAAAGACCCCATTGAAAAACTGCGCGCGCGTCATGCGGTTCGTGAAAATCAGCGTACATTGGAAGGCGTAAAGGCGCTTGAGGCAAATGACCTTGAAAAATTCGGACAGCTTATGCACGATTCGCACGTATCACTTTGTGAAGATTACGACGTTACCGGCGTGGAGCTTGACACTTTGGCGGAGCTTGCATGGACGGTGAAAGGCT
>CAMJNB010000283.1 GCA_946407175.1 uncultured Selenomonadales bacterium
AAACCTGTTTCAGGGCGCAATGTCATATTAATCTTTGGAATATTAAATGTGATTCTCTAACCAAAATAATCTTGCGGCAGTCAAAAATTCGTCAAATGTTTTGAATTGACCTGTCTGAGCAAATACAAATTCATCGAGCTTTTCTTTAGGAATTTTATTGAAGTCTTCTACACATTTCACTTCAAAATTTCCCTTTACTAAAAAAACTTTAATAGTTTTTGAATATGTGTGCTGATTCATAAACTTCGGATAAAAAAGCTCATCTATTGTCAAATCTTCAAGTGTTGATATCCTAGAGTACCACTCCATTGCTTCGATATTTTTTTTCATACCTTTAACAGCCCCTTCTTCCATAAATATCACCTCCTTCCGTTGGCAATTTCAAAATTTAGGCATTCCCCCTTTCGCGCGGCAATTATAAATTATAGCACAAAAGATTTTAGGCAGGTGATTGAAATGAATCAAAGGCGATATCGCGATAGAAACAGTGATAAAATTAACAAAGCCGTAGCCGATATATTTAAGGCGTTGGACGGCTTGACGTATTGGGACGCCGACTGCGCATTAAGCCGTGTAGCTGAAGGTTTGAAAGACTTCGCCTTTGTTTCCGCGCTTGCGGCGAACGTAAAGGACGATAAAGGTTATAATTGGGCGGAGGTTTGAAATGGACGAACCGAAATTGACCAAAAAGCAAGAGCTTATTTTAATGTGGGTAAGGAACAAACTCCGCAGATATTTTAAAGACGTCTTTGAAAATTTTCTCCATTTTAGCGATTAGTTGTTAGCCGTTAGCCGACAGTCGGTAAAAGCTAGCACCTAACCCCTAGTTCCTAATCCCTAGAACCTAATCACAGTCCACGTACTCTACCAAAAGTTCACGCCCACTTTTTAAAATTAAAATCCCGTCGCATTCAGGGCAAAAAAAATTATACCGCTCAACCGTAAAAATTTTTCCGCACTTGTTGCACTGCGCCGTTATCGGCACGCGATTTATTTTCAAGGCGGCATTTTCGGCGGCGGTATTTTTTTTCATAACGTCAAAACTGAATTGTAACGCCTCAACTTCTACGCCGGACATTTCGCCCAATTTTAAGCCTATTGCAGAAATTTTTTCGGCGTGATTTTCTGCGGCAACGTCCAACGCAATTTTCAAAATTCCTTCTGCCAATGACGCTTCATGCATTTTCCCTACTCCCAAAATCTGACGCAAGCGCTAACATATAAATCTGCGCGGCACCGATTTTTTTCAATACCTCGGCACATTCACAAGCAGTCGCGCCGGTAGTGTAAATGTCGTCCAAGATTAAAACATTTTTACCCGTGACATTCACGCCGTCAATCGTTGAAAAGGCGCCGTTTAAAACTTCCTTTCTCTCTGAAGGTGACAAGTCGAAAAGGTGCGGCGTCTTTTTATTTCGTACCAAAATATTTTCTGCCGGTATATTAAGCGCCTTCAACCAATCTGCAAAAATTAATTCGGTCTGATTGTAGCCGCGCTCTTTCAATCTGTCCGCGTGCAAAGGTACGAATACGGCAAGGTCAACATTTTTTAAAAAGTTTGTAACCTGCGCGTCGTTCGATACGCTGTCCAAAATCTTTTTCAGCGTCGGCAAGGTGCTTAAACTGTTATCAAACTTCAATTTGCGAAGAAGGTCCCGCGTACCGCCTCGATATTTTGTGATTCGCATAACCTTTTCAATCGGTTCAATCGGCTCAGGGTGAAAACCTACCTGCAAAAATTTTTTAATACATTCGGGACAAATATCGCCGCGTTCGTCGACAATCTTGCGGCAGACGGGACATAACGGCGGGAAGATTATGTAAATCAGTGTCTCACTGATAAATTTCCACGCGCTTAAAATTTTTTCAAGCATAATTTTTTACGAATCTAAATTGTTAATGTCACAATAAAAATCAAGAAATTCTTTTACCGAATCTTTATCATCGGGATCTATTTTAACTTCGACAGCCATTTTCAAAAATTTTACGGCGTCATCATCACTGAAATATCTGAAAAGTCCGCTCCCCCATTTAATTGAGGAATCAGAATTGCGATAAACTTTCCAAAACTTCATTTTTGGCGCTTCGTCCGAATTAAAATCAACACAAAAATCTAAGTGCTCATTTGAATAAATAAAAGTTGCATCTTCATCAGAGGCGTCAAATATTTTACTGATAAGAAACATTGCAACTATAAATCTGTCGCACTCCTTCATATTCGGCGCTACCGTTGTCAACAAACAAAGATGTCTTTCTTTGGCGCCGCGAATTTTTCTGCCGCCGGTATAATGGTCATAACCCGCACCAAAAGCGTAATCACGAATTGCGGCACTTTCATAACAAGGGAATTTGCCGTCAATGGTTTCAGTCCAATTTTTTTACAGCTCGTCACGCGAAATTTTTTTGTCGTAGCATTGCTTACAGACGCAATCGTCATTTGAACACCATGCACGCGGTTTTTCAACATTGTATTTAATCATTTTGTCACTGCAAATTCCGTGAAATCCTATGCGACCCCAATCAGAATCTTTGCCGCCGTCACAGTAGTTCAGCTTAAATGCAATGCACGGTTTAAAAATTTTGGTATTTGATTTTTTAATGGATATTTCTAAACTCCACAAAAAAGTTTTTCATTAATCAACCGCCGCCGTGTCACGCGAAATGTAAAACGTAATACCTTCGCCGTCCTCATTCCAATTATCCGCGTCAAAATTTTCAACAACGATAACCGCGCTGGAAGAGTATTTAAAAGCTCCGGTGACAGACCTTTTTGTAGAGATACTGCCGTCAAGATTTTCAATGCGCAAAACTACCGCCTTGTCACTGCGACATTTCAGCGTTGTGGCGGAAGACCTCTGCGCGTCGGCGGGAATTTTAAGCACCAAGATTTTATCGGCAACTTTTTTGTAGGCGATGAATGAACCGTCCGCAGGACATAACGGCGTTAAACCAATCGTGTTACTGTCAAAAATAATTTG
>CAMJNB010000284.1 GCA_946407175.1 uncultured Selenomonadales bacterium
ATTCTGCTAATTTTCTACTACGTAATTTTCGGCTCTGTCGACATAAACGGAATAATCGTCGTCATTATCACGTTTACGATTTTGTCGGGGCTAAACACCATGCTGATTTTAAAAAGCGGCGAAAAGACCATACCGAAAGGACAGCTTGAAGCGGCGATGGCGTTAGGCTTTTCAGAACGGCAAGCATTTATAAAATTTATCCTGCCGCAGATAGCGCAAAACTTCTTCCCGTACTATCAAAATATAATTTTGGGCTTTATGCGCGGCACGGCGATTGTCGGCTACGTCAGCGTGCAAGATTTGACGCGAATGGCGGATTTGATACGTGCACGAACTTTCGACGCCTTCATACCGCTTTTAATCGTGTCGATAATCTACTTAATTTTGTCACAGCTTATTGTGAAAAGCACCGGTTTATTTTTGAAATATATCAATCCGAAAAATAGAAGTCGCGAAAATATTTTGAAAGGCGTTAAGTTATGAGCAACTATTTGATTCGCGTGGAGCATTTATGTAAGTCTTACGGTAATGTCACGCCGTTGAAAGATGTCAGCGTAAATATAAATTGCGGCGACGTAATTTCTATTATCGGTCCCAGCGGTACCGGCAAGTCAACTTTTATTCGTATGCTGAATCAAATGGAAAAAGTTACGTCCGGCAAAATTTTTTTTCGCGATGAAGACATTACCGCGCCGAATTATCGCCTTGATTTACTGCGACAGAAAGTCGGAATGATCTTTCAAAGTTTCAATCTCTTTCCGCAGATGACGGTTATTGAAAACATTATCGCCGCACCAATGGCGCTGAAAGGTATGGATAAGCAGACTGCCTACGACAAGGCGAAGGCGCTTTTAAAACGCGTGGGACTTTATGAAAAAATTTTTGCATACCCCGACGAGTTAAGCGGCGGTCAACAACAGCGTATTGCGATTGTACGTGCGCTGATTATGGAGCCGGACGTTTTGCTTTTCGACGAACCTACAAGCGCGCTTGATCCTACAATGGTAGGCGAAGTTGAGGCGGTAATAAAAAACATTGCAAAGAGCGGCGTTACAATGTTAATCGTCACTCACAGTATGGAGTTCGCCGAAAAAATTTCTACGCGCATTTTTTACATGGACGAAGGCGGCATTTATGAAGAGGGCAAACCCGCGCAGATTTTTCACAATCCCAAACGTGAAAGGACGCGCCAATTTATTAAGCGGCTGAAAGTTTTGGAGCTTGAAATAAATTCGCCGCACTTTGACTTTATCGCATACGCAAACCATATTGATATTTTCGGCGTAAAAAATGAATTGCCGAAAAAACTTGTCAATCGGCTGACTTTGATGTTTGAGGAAGTTTGTATGATAATTCTTTTGCCGCGCTTGGGCGACACGGTGAAAATAAAAGTGACGATTGAATATTCCGAGCATGATATATCCGCCGTAATGCTGATTGACTACAACGGCGAAAAATTTAATATTGAAGATAGCGACGATAAAATTGCATTGCAGCTGATTCGTAAAACTACCAGTCAATTTGAATATCGCGCAGAAGATGAAGGCGGCTTTTTGAATCATTTGAGCTTTAATGTTAGTTAGCTGGATCGGTAGATCGATAGATCGGTAGATCGATAGATCGATAGATCGATAGCCACCATCGATCCATCGATCCAACTACCATCGATCCAACTACCATCGATCCATCGATCCAACCACCATCGATCCAAAATGAGGTGAGGCGTTAAAAATGTTTGGTACTCGTCGAGAAACAAACTGTCCTTATTGCTTGAGAAAAATAACTCTCGGCGATTTAAGATTTTTTTGCGTGGACGAAGAAGAGAACAAGCACGAAGTCAACTTATCGCTTATGGACAGATTTTTTAAGCGCCTGCCCGTTTGTCAGCGGCGTTTTTGCAAAAATCACGGCTTAACCGTACGCGAAGTGACTTGCCGATATTGCGGCGAAAAATTACCCGCGCAGATGTTATTTCACGACAAATACTTAAGTTTCTGCGCGGTAGGCGTGGCAGGCGCGGGAAAATCAAGCTACGTTACGACGGTAATACATGAACTGCGCAGTTCGGATTTTCCTTTGGTACTTCAGGCAATGGACACTGACACGACGGAGACGGCGTTGCTGAATGAAAAGCTTGTCTACGAATCGCGAAATTGTTTGACAGGTACAACGTCCGGCGTGGCACCGCGTCCGCAGTTTTGGACGATACTTGACAATACCGAAGCAGTACAAAAAATTCCGACCTACTCAATGACGGTTTACGACGGCGCGGGTGAAGACTGCGAAAAAATCGGTTACACGCCGATTGACGCAAAAATCAGCCGTTACATTTCAGGCGCGAGAATGCTTTTAATCATGTTCGACCCGCTCATACTTTCAAGCGTGCAAAACGAAGTGCCGCCCGACGTTTTGTATTCGTCAATCGCGCATGAACGAAAAGAGTCAGCGCCGACGAATATGGTAAGCATGGCAAATGCGCTTGTGAACTACGTCAAGCAGAGTTTGAACATTGCGCCCGGTCAACGCATTGAGGCACCTGCGGCGGTAGTGCTTACAAAACTTGACGCCCTGCGCGACACGGTGAACGGTTTTACATCGGATTCTACGATTAACCGCGAAAGTCCCCACCTTAAACGCAAAGGCTTTGTCGACGCCGATAGTAAAATGGTTGACTTGGAAATTAGGGACTGGCTGATTAGGCAGGGCGAAATTTCCTTTTTAAATACGATTGACGCGAATTTTCAAAACGTGCGTGTTTTCGGCGTGTCAAGTTTCGGCAATCCGCCCGACAGAAATAAACGCCTTGCAAGAATACGACCGCACCGCGTTTTAGATCCCATTATGTGGATGCTTTCCAACGAAGGGATTATACCAATTAAGAATTAAGAATTGAGGAGCTACGAGCTACGAGCTACAAGCTACCAGCTAAAAAAATGAAAACTGCAATTTATTATTTTTCGGCGACAGGCAATTCTCT
>CAMJNB010000285.1 GCA_946407175.1 uncultured Selenomonadales bacterium
CGACGGCATTATTGAACCTGCCGACGAAAAATTTTCCGCCTTCGTGTTTAAAATTCAAGCCAATATGAATCCCGCGCACCGTGACAGGCTGGCGTTTATCAGAATTTGTTCCGGCGAATTTAAACGCAATATGGAAGTTTGGCACGCGGCTACGAATAAGATTGTAAAGCTTTCACAGCCGCAACAATTTCTCGCGCAGGAGCGGCAGATTATTGAAACAGCTTTTCCCGGCGACATTGTGGGACTCTTTGACACGGGAATTTTCGGTATCGGTGACACGCTGACTGACGCCGCGCATAAATTTAAGTTTGAAGATTTTCCGATCTTCCCGCCTGAAAAATTTGCCCGCGTGCAAGCGAAAGACACGATGAAACGCAAGCAATTTTCAAAAGGCATTGAGCAACTTACGCAAGAAGGCGCGATTCAACTTTTCTATCCCGTCGGCGCGGGGACTGATTCGTACATTGTCGGCACGGTCGGCACTTTGCAGTTTGAAGTTTTGCAGTACCGTTTGAAGTCCGAATACAATGTCGACGTGCTTTTAACCATGTTGCCTTTTGAAGTGGCACGCTGGCTTAAGTACGACGACGACAGCAAGGTTACACCTGCAACTCTGCGCGGCGCCGATAGAGGAATGTTTGTGCTTGACAGAAAAGAAAATCCCGTGCTGCTTGTTGAAAATGAATGGTCACTCGGCTGGATTACGGACAACAATCCTAAACTTGTAATGAATGCGACGCCGTTTTAGGAATTAAGAATTAAGTAACAGAATTTACGAGCTACAAGCTACAAGCTAAAAAAGGAGATATTGAAATGGAAAAAACTTTGGTACTGATTAAGCCGGACGCCTTTGAAAAGGGACATTGCGGCGACATTTTGAAAATGTATGAAAGCGAAGGTTTTAAAATCTGCGCGGCGAAGGTTTTGACAATGGACAAAAAAATTGCCGCGTCGCATTACGTTGAACATATCGGACGCCCGTATTACGACGGCTTAGTTGAGTTTATGACAAGCGCACCGCTCATGGCATTGGTTATCGGCGGCGAAAACGTCATTAAGCGCGTACGCGAAATTAACGGCGCCACAAACCCCGTCAATGCGGCGGAAGGTACCGTACGCAAGCTGTACGCCGAAAACGGCAGTAAAAACGCCGTACACGCCTCTGACAGCCCCGAAAGTGCCGCACGCGAAATTAAAATTTATTTCAGCGAACTTGAAATTGTTGAGGACTGAATTAAGTCAAGGTAACTTCAAATTAAATTCAAGGTAACTTTCAAATAAAAAAATTAACTCCGATTCAAACCGAGTCGGAGTTTTTTTATGCCGAAAAAATTTGTCGACTAATTATTTTCACTGCGCAAAATCGCTTGACACGCCGCCGCAACTGCCGCCAACAGCCACATAAGCATTGAACTCTGCATATTGAAAAGTAAATCGTCCGAAAGACCGTTTATCGCCATTGACAAAAATGCCAAGCCTATGCCGAATCTTATGCCTTGAATAAATCTTTTGTCGCGAAATTCTTTTATGTCCTTCGTCACGTCTTTTGCAAATTTCTGCAGGTCAAATTTATCATTGTCGTTATCATCAGCTTTTTTTCTGTGCTTAGAGCCGCCTTTCAATTCATCGTGGTGTACCAAATTCGGATCGCGGTACTCTTCCGCCTTAGATTCAACATCTTTTTTATCAGTCGCAAATAAATTTTCAAGGCGTTTACTCCACTGCTTTTTTATAATATCAAGCCGCTTGAATAATTTACTTTTTGTAAGAGGTTGCCAAATTGCCGCGTCAAACTTTATCCAAATATAAAGCAACACGCCTTGAACGTAGTCCATAATTTTTTTAAAGCGGCGATTTGCTGAAAGATTCAACGCCATGAACATTGTGCCGAAGAAAAACCAAAAGTACGCCATAGCGCCGACAATGCCGACTTCCGCCGCCGTGTTAAGGTACAGATTATGCGCGTGATAAATCGTAATGTTGGGGTCTTCAAGGTAGTAATTGTACTGCGGGTAAATGAATTTAAAGGCGCCCCAACCTACGCCGGTGAAAGGATGATCCGCAATCATCGGAATGGTGCTGACCCAAATGCCTATTCGCAAGCCTTCGGACGAGTCAAGCGTATCGGTGAAAATTGAAATGATTCTGTATGAAAAATTCGAGTCGCTGTAAATTATCACGCCGGTTATCAGGGTGAACAAAATAAAAATGCGCCAATCTTGAATTATGCCGTAAATGAAAAAAACTACGCCCAATGTCAAAAATGCGCCGCGCGAATACGTCATTGCAAGGCAAGCGGACAGCATTAAAATTATCACGGTTAAAATCAATTTCTGTCGCCTGTCGCCGTAGCGTGCCAAAAGTCCAAGCGCAATGCAAATCATCACGTCCAAATATCCCGCCAAGACGTTGGGATTTTCCAGCGTTGAAAAAATTCTCTTTCTAAGCTCCGGAAAAACTTCGCCGTCAATCCATTTCATATCGGCAATGTCTACGCCGAAAACGTATTGGAAGTAGCCGCAAAGCACGACGATAATTGCCGCAGTGCCGATACCCTTCATCAAATTTTTTACCTGCTCCGGCGTACGAATATTTTGTCCGACCAAAACGTAGATTAAAATGTACGTGCCGACTAAGACAAGCAGGTTGTAAAAAATTTCAAAACTTCGTACCGGCGAAAAAATTACTGACGCTATGCTAAGCAACACGAATAAGCCCATTGGCAAATCGTACGGCAGTGGGCGCAGTTTAAAATTTTTGTCGGCGTGCAGACGTAACAGCCAAAAAATTATTCCGCACATAAGGGCAAGCGTCGAGATACTTGGAAAAAGCACGATAAAAAATCCCAAAATCCAAATCGCACGCAGTGTCCACGTTTCATATCTCTTTATGCGTTGCCTTAGTGCAAAATCGCCTATTATGTTCAAATTAAATTCACCGCTGTTTTTTTATCCGTTCAATATTTTCAA
>CAMJNB010000286.1 GCA_946407175.1 uncultured Selenomonadales bacterium
GCCTGCGCCTTAGCCTTAGTGCGATTGTAAACGCTGACTTCAAAGCCCGCGTCCATAAGGTGACCTGCCATAGCGGAGCCCATAATACCCGTGCCGATAAAGCCGATTTTTTTTATTTCTGACATAAAATTCAACTTCCTTTCAATGCTACTTTTAATGCCGCGCAGTATAACATTTTTGATTCAAGTTTTCAATAAAATTCTACCGGCTCCAAGCTCCAAGCTCTAAGCTAAAAGTACACAAATTTGTACATAGCGGAATGTATACTTTACGTGAAAGTTGAAATTGAAAATTGAAAAGGAAGGTAACAAAATGAATTTACCGTACAGCGTCAATCAAAATGAATTGTTCGATTTACTAATAAACCTTGCACCGAGCCGACCGATTTTTATATGGGGTTCGCCGGGTATAGGCAAATCGGCATTGGTAGAAAAATTTGCAGAGGAAGTAGGTTTGCCCTGCGTGTCACTTTTAGGCAGTCAACTGGCGCCGGAAGATATCATAGGCATACCGCAAATACGAGGTAACACGTCAGAATTTTTGCCGCCGAAAATGATAGCACGTCAAGAACCGTACGTATTATTTTTGGACGAACTAAACGCCTGTTCGCAGGAAGTACAAAAAGCTTTTTACAGTTTGATTCACGAACGGCGAATCGGTGAATATCACTTGCCGAAAGGGAGCGTGGTAATCGGCGCGGGGAATCGTACGCAAGACGGCGCGATTGTAAAGACAATGTCATCAGCGCTGATAAATCGTATGTTTCACGTTCAACTTGTCCCCGACGCAAAGTCATGGCTTGAATGGGCGTACGAAAATAATTTGCACGAATGGGTTTTAAACTACATTACGCAACGCCCCGACCATTTATTTTCCGAGCCGCCGAAAATTGAAGAGCCCTACTCTACGCCGCGTTCATGGCATATGTTAAGTGATGCGCTTTATCAGTACCACGTTGGCGAAGAGAAGGAAGAATTTTCGCAGGAACTTTTACGCATTTTGGTTTACGGTACAATTTCAGCCAAACACGCGGGAATGTTCATAGCCTTCAGCAAAAACGCCGACAATAAGTACTTGCTTAACGACATTATAAAGGGTACGCAAAAATGGCCTGAAAAGCCGGAGGAAAGGGACACGCTGTACTTTCTTGCACAGAGTTTCCGCGCGCGTCTTCTGCACGATTTACCTAAGAAGAAGAATGATTTAAATCGCGCAATGCAGTATTTCACTCACCGCGCAAAGTCACTTATAAAAGATTTGTCACGCATAAATTACGAGTTGGCTCAAATGGTTGTGTCAGACGAAAACAAAGAAGTTTTGCCGAATTGGTTTATGGTTGAAATTGTAAGAGATCTGCCGCGCCTTGCAAGGAGTGCTTAAATATGGCGAAAAAAAATACCGGCGCGAAAAAAATTACACGCACGCCGCTTGAAAAAGGCATTAACAATTTACTGGGCGGCAACAGGATTTTTAATGAACTTTATAACAGAACTTCAATGCGGCTGAAGGAAGTTGACAACAGCACGCTGGGTAAAAACTGCGCGGCGATTGTTCAAAGTGACGGCAGAATTTTTCTGAATAAAAATTATCAACTTAATGCAAGTGAGTGGGAGTACGTAATAGCGCATTGCATTTTACATTTGGCATTCGGTCATTTCGACGCTGAAAAAATGCCGACGCCTTGTGATAAAAAAATTTGGAATACGGCGTGCGACATTTACATTGCAAAATTTTTGTACGACGTGAAAATCGGTACGCCGCCTTTTGATTCGATTGAACTTTATAACGGCAAGAAAGGTGACGAACGGCAGATTTACGACTACTTAGTTGAGCAGGGGAAAGATTTAAAGAGCTGTCATTTCGGCACCGCCGCAATTCATCAAGAGGATATGCAGGGCTTGAATAGACCGCTGAGGTACAATGTTGCGAAGGGCGAAAAAAATTATTTCACTGAAGAATTTGCAATGGCGTTGGCGCATTCGGTTTCGGAAACGGTAGGCGAGGCGGGCGGGCATTATCGCGAAGTCAGCACGCCTACGCAAAAAGCCGCCGAATGGTTTATAAATCATTACCCCCTGCTTGGAGGGTTGGCGGCAGGTTTTAAGATTATCGAGGATATAAATTTTTGTTGGAAGAATGAAATTAAAGTTGCGGCGGTTGACGTGACGCACGGAGAAATTTACGTGAATCCTGCCGCAAAGTTAAATTTTGAAGAGCTGAAATTTGTATTGGCGCATGAATTTTTGCACGCCGGTTTACAGCACCATGAGCGCTGTCAGGGACGTGACGTTTATCTTTGGAATGTTGCCTGCGATTTTGTGGTAAACGGTTGGCTTTATGAAATGCAGGTTGGTAAAATGCCGCAGAATATTTTGTACGACGAAGATTTAAAAAATATGTCGGCAGAGGAAATTTACGATAAAATGATACGCGACATTAAAAAGTTTTCAAAACTGCAGACACTGCGCGGCTGGAGTAAAGGCGACATTATAAGCGACGCGCCGAAAACTTTCAGCAACAAGCCGCAAACTTCGCTTGACGATTTTTATAAAAACGCACTTAGAAACGGGCTTGAATATCACTTTGAAAATCAGCGCGGCTTAATTCCTGCGGGACTTATTGAAGAAATTAAAGCGCTGGCAATGCCGCCTATCGGTTGGGACGTGGAGTTAGGTAAGTGGTTTGACATATATTTCAAGCCGTTGCAAAAAACGCGGACATATGCGCGACCGAGCAGACGTCAAGGCAGTACGCCCGACATACCGCGACCGCGTCACATTCCGATACCGATTAGCGATTACAGCCGCACTTTCGGCGTAGTTATCGACACTTCCGGTTCAATGACGGCGAAAATGATAGGTTACGCACTTGGCGCGATTGCGAGCTATTCTGCGGCAAAAGACGTACCATTTGCACGGGTAATTTTTTGTGACGCGCAGGGTTATGACGCGGGTTATTTATCGCCGGA
>CAMJNB010000287.1 GCA_946407175.1 uncultured Selenomonadales bacterium
CGTCGCGATATTCACTGCATTATTAAGCGTCTTTTGCTTGGGCTTATCAATGACGCGCGGCGCGTGGCTGGCATTTGGCGCCGTAATGTTGCTCTTCGCGTTAATTGAAAAAAAATACCGCACCGTGACGTTGAAATTTTTCGCGGGACTTTTGATAGCGTTTTTGGTGGTACTTGCCTTGTCGCCGAAACTTCAAGAGAGAGTAGGCACGCTGACGGACAGAAATTTTCAAAGTAATTCGGAACGCCTTTTAATGTGGGAATCGTCGATTAAAATTTTCAAAGATTATCCCATTCACGGCATTGGGCAGAAAATGTTTGAAAAGGTTTACAATGAAGAATATATTTCGCCCTACGCTAAGGAAAGACCGAATGAAGATATGAGCGGACATTCTCAACCGCACAATAACTTTTTGTTCGCGGCTACCGAAGGCGGCATAATAGGCTTAATCGCGTTTATCGTGTTGCACGGCTACTTATTGCGCAGATTTTATTTGCAATATCGGCGTGAAAGTTTTATGCATTTCAGCGCGGGATTGACATTGCTTTTAATTTTTGTTGCCTTGCATTTGGAAGGCTTTACCGATACAAATTTCAATCAGGTTAAACTTATGCGCGAATTTTTGCTTATTGCCGGAGCGCTTATGGGAATTAAGAATGTAGAATTAAGAATTGAGAATTGAGATTAGGTGTTACAAGATTTTTTATCGCACATTAAGCAGAATAGAAAATACGCACTGCGAATTGAAAAAATTTTGCTGATTCTGCTGGCGCTCAGTGTATGCATTTCAGAGCCGTTAAGCCGCAACATAATAAGAGTGATTTTCATAATGTTCGCGGTGAAATTTTTTATTGCAAAAGAACCGATTATGGAGCTGATTCGCCGCTACAAAAATTTTCTGCTGACAATTTCGGCTTTTGCGTGGTGGATGATAATTTCTTCACTGTACGGCGGGCATTTGGTTTCGGACAGTGACAGCAACGTCTATTGGTTTTTCTTCAGCCACAATATGATTTTGTTCATACCGCTGATTGCCATGATTCGGCGGCAGAAAAATTCAGAAAAACTTTTAATCGCGGCAGGCGCGTCACTTTGGATTAACAACATTTTCATGGCGTGGCAAATTTGTGAAGGCACGGTCAAGCCGATAACTTTTTTAAACGACTCTCCATTTCAAAGTTCAATTCTGTACGTGCTGATGTTGCCGACGTTTTTAATTTTGACTTTCAACGCGGAAGGATTAAAGCGGAGAATTTTTTACGGCGCAACTTTTTTCACGTCTCTGCCACTTTTTTTATTTTTGAACACTGTCTACGCGCAGATTGTCACGGCGATAATTTTTCTGTTGATTTTGGCTAATGAATTTGCAGACGGCAAAAAAATTTCGGCACTCGTCGCGGCATTGATAATATGCCTGATAATGTCACAAGGTGCGTTTAAATACCTGCCGGACGTCGAAAAAATCTGCGCGCAGGACGCCTACACTGCGCGTGAAATTGTATTGGCAACGTCGATTGAAATTGTGGAAGAAAATCCTATTATGGGCGTTGGTCTCGGCAACTATAAAAATGTTTTCGTGACACATACCGGCACTGAAACTTTCAAGCTGTATCACGCTTTTAACTCGTACCTGCAATTTTGGGCGGAAACGGGAATTTTCGGTGTAACTTTATTCTGCGGGATTTTCGGCGGCATTTTAATTTGGGCAAAGAAACGTTGCGGCAATTTGTACGGGCGAATTTTATTTTTTGCCACGCTGTCACTTATGCTTTACGGCTTGACCGATTTTATTTTTGAAAGTTACAGTGCGATGAGGATTTACTGGGTTTTGTTCGGCATATGCCTTGCAAGTCTAGATCGATAGTGGTTGGATAGATAGATCGATAGTGGTTGGATCGATAGATCGATAGTGGTTGGATCGATAGATCGATAGTGGTTAGATCGATAGTGGTTAGGGGTTAGGGGTTAGGGGTTAGGAGATTTTGATGAACAAGAAATTAAAAATTTTTTTAGGCGTTATCGCGGCGGCAATTATAATTTTGTTTGTGACGTTGGAGCTTGCAAGTAAAGGCGCGGCTGAAATTTTTAACAAGGCAATGCAGGAACAAAATATGTTGAAAGGCACGATTACCGTTGATGAAATTAGCGCGACGATTACCGGCAATGTCACGTTTGAAAATTTGCATTGGAAGAATGAACACGGCGATACCATTCTTGACATTCCGGAAGGCGGCTTTAAAGTAAAAGTTTTCGACGTCATAACCGGCAACTTTAAATCTACGACGATTGAGGAGTTGACGCTAAACAACGCCGCAGTGTCGCTGACTTTTGATGAAAATATGAACGTCGACTTCATACGCCATTCAAATGATTTTAAAAATGTTTCGCAGGATATGAAAAAGGATAACGGCGATTGGAAAGAAAAAGTCAGCCGCGAAAATAAGACGGAAGAAGAGCTTAAGGAAATTGGCGAACAGCGACGCAGGTTACAGCAGTCCAAAATTGAAACGGGCTGGAAAAATTTTAATCTTGAAGGCAAAAAGTTAAATGTAAAATTGAAGTTGAACAACTGCCGCTTTGAAGTCTTTTACCGTGAACGCCATTACCTTTTGAGCGGCGTACAGATTACCTCGAATATTAACACCGATGACGCAATGTCGCTTAATGTTATAACCGGCAGTTTCGGCGGTACGATGACGGGACGCGGTCTGAAGATTGACGGCAATATTGATTTTAAAAATGAAACCGTGCCGCAATGCAATATGTTGATTCTCTTGCAGGAGGTTGACCCCTCGTCACTCGGTATGGGTAACCTGCACGACGTTATGACGCTTTCTGCTCGATTTACAGGTCCCGTCAGCAAGCCGCTCGGCAAGGGCAAAGTCACGATGAAAGAATTGAACCTGCCCGGCATTAGTTTTCAAAACGTCGAAGGC
>CAMJNB010000288.1 GCA_946407175.1 uncultured Selenomonadales bacterium
AGTTAGATAGTTAGATAGTTACTAGCGATCTAACAACTAACAACTAGTGATCTATTTTTAAAAATATGAACAAAAAATTTAAAATCTTAACATACGGTTGCCAAATGAACGTTGCCGAATCCGAACGCATGGCGGGGCAACTTTCAAAAATCGGCTACACGGCGACGGACGATATTGCCTCTGCCGATTTAATTTTAATTAATTCGTGTTGCGTACGCGCTACGGCGGAAGATAAAATCTACGGCAAGATCGGCGAACTCAATCGCTACAAACTGCAAAATCCCGCGCTTATTATCGGCGTTACCGGCTGTCTCGCGCAGAAGGACGGCGACGCACTTATAAAAAAATCGCCGCACGTTGACTTTGTACTGGGTACTGCGCGGCGCGGTGAACTCACTGACGTTGTGAAAAATTTTGAATCTGCGCGGAAAAAATTTGTCGACACGTCCAATGTCAGCGGGCAAATAGTTGAGCCGGAAGTTTTTCCCATGCGTACCGGCAAAGTCTCCGCCTTCGTGCCGATTATGTATGGTTGCAATAACTTCTGCACCTACTGTATTGTCCCGTACGTAAGAGGACGTGAAAGAAGTCGTACGCCGCAGGAGATTTTTGACGAAATTCAAGACGCGGTTAAAAGCGGGTTCAAGGAAATTACTTTGCTTGGTCAAAACGTAAATTCATACGGCAAGGAGCTTTCGGACATAAACTTTGCAAAACTTTTAGCCGCCGTTGATCAAATTGAAGGCGTCAAGCGTCTGCGTTTTATGACGAGTCACCCTAAAGACTTGTCGGACGAGCTGATTGACGTAATGGCGCACGGCAAAAATATTTGTGAACATATTCACCTGCCGGTACAGTACGGCAGTAATGAAATTTTACGCAGAATGAATCGCGTTTACACCGTCGAAAAATATTTGGCGCTGGTTAAAAAAATTCGCGCGGCAATTCCAAACATCAGCTTGACGACAGATTTAATTGTAGGTTTTCCCGGCGAAACGGAAGACGATTTTAAAATGACGCTTGACTTTCTGCGCGAAGTGCAATTCGATATGGCGTTTACTTTTATCTACTCCGAACGCACGGGGACGCCTGCCGCCAACTTCGACAATAAGGTTGACGACGAGACTAAGCATCGCCGCCTTAACGAGTTAATGGACGTGCAGAATAAAATCAGCCTTGAAAAAAATCTGCGCCTTGACGGTCAAAGCGTTGAAGTTTTGGTGGAAGGTGCAAGCAAAACCGATAAAAATATTTTCACGGGGCGTACACGTACCAATAAGGCAGTACTTTTCCCGCACGGTGATGAGAAGGCGGGAGATTTAATCAGCGTAAAAGTCAATCAAGTGCAAACTTGGATTTTAAAAGGTCAACGCGCTTGACAAAAAATTTCCGAAATGCAGGAAAAAATTTTAGTATGTCGAAGTTCAATCAGTCAGCAAAATGCTTTTCGGCATTGTAAGGCGGTGTAGCGTTGACGTTTTTTCTGATAGTGCCGAGCGTTATAATCATAAGTATAATTGCGGTTCACGGCATTGCAAATTTCGTGGGACTGAAAATAAAGTACGGGACATTGTTTTTATGCGCGGCGCTGGCATTCGTAGCGTTGTTTGTCGCATTGGAGTTATCAAGCAATCCCGACAAATTTTTTTTCCTGCGATTAGGCGCAGTGATTTTACCTTCGGCGGCGATAGTTACGGCGTTAAACAGATTTTTGATTCTGCGCGAAAAGGATAATGACGCTGAATTTACCGAAGAAGTTAGAAAGGCGTATTCAAAGCAGGTTGAAAGTGAAAACCCTGCCGATAAAAAAATCTCTGTACCGGAGCAAAAACCTTTAACTGCGGACAAACTTAAATCTGCAGACCAATCTAAATCTTCAACTGCAGATAAAATTAAATCTGCAGACCAATCTAAATCTTCAACTGCAGAAAAATCTGAAAGTGCGGCGGAAAAATCTTTTGAACTGCCGAGACTTGAAATTTCAAAGCCGGAAAAAGTTTTAAAAGCCGCGCAGGTTGAAAAGCCTTCAGCCGAGTTTGAAAAATCTTCAGTCAAGATTGAGAAGACATTATCTGAAGTTGAAAAGCCTTCAGCCGACAAAAAAGTTACAAAGGCAGTTCAAGCCGAACACTTTGAACAGGTTTTGAAAGCCGCGCAGAGTGATAAAACTTTAACCGACGTTAAACCTAAAAACGAAATGCAGCCGGTTGAAAAAGTTGCAGAGGACGCGGCGAACACTGAAACGCTTGAAAGTCTTTTGGAATATGCTAAGGCAGAAAAAATTAAAGGCAACATTACGGCGACGATTGATGCTTACGAAAAGGCGCTTGAAGATTATGGAGCTGACGACTACGCGCCGTTCATTGCAATAGATTTAAGCGCGATTTACCGTGAACAGGCGGCTTACACTAAGGCAATCAAAGTTTATGAAGAGGCGTTGACATTGCCGGCGGTGAAAAAAAATTCTGCCGTTGCAACCGAATTTAAAAGAAAGCTCGCCTACATGCAAACGGTACAAGCCGTGCTTTTGCGGCACAAAGCTTTAACTACGCCATTCAGTCAAATTCCCATATCATATATGCAGGAAGTTGAATTGGAATTTAGAGAAAACAGTTTATCAGAAGATTTGTAAAGGAACTTTCAGTTTTAAGTTGCAGGCTGAAAGCTTGATAGGGAGGTAACATTTTATGAAAAAAAGTGTGGAGATTCTCGGACTGCCGGTAATCAGCATTACCGAAGGTCGGGAATTGGGCATAAGCAAGGGTTTGCTGATTGACGCAAAAAACAGAGTAGTTGCGGCAATTACGATTGAAGACGATGATTGGTATCGCGGCGTAAAACTTATTCCGTACGAGGCGATAATAGCAATAGGCGTCGACGCAATGACGATAACGCACAGCGAAAATATTTTGAAGCTTGATGAGGCGGGAGATTAT
>CAMJNB010000289.1 GCA_946407175.1 uncultured Selenomonadales bacterium
CCAAAGTAAAACGTTCGCCACTTCCAAACTGAAAAACTGGAGAAAACTGTTCATTGCACTGTACTGTTATACTAGATTCGCAGAATGCGCCACTAAAGTGTACTGTTAGACTATCAGAATCTAAATTTGCATATGAGTAATACGTTGTATTCATATCATAGAGGTAAATAATGTCATTACTATCAGCATTGAACATAACATCGTTTCCATCATTGTGTCCAAACCAGAAAACATCTTGACCGTTTCCACCAATTAAGGTGTCATTACCTTCAGAACCGCCACCGCCCCAAACATAGGAATTGCCATATGTGCTGTTAATGATGTAATCATTGCCTATAGCTCCAATGATTGTATTTTCATTGCCATAATTTTTGACAAGACAATCACCAAAAACACCGCAATTAAGAGTACTATTATTGCTGAAACTGTGAATAGTATCGTTTCCAGAAAAACCTCCGTCAATAGAAATATTATAAATGTCGGTGTGAGTATAAATCTCATCATTGCCGTTGCCGCCATCTACGGTGACATTAGATGCAAAATTAATTACAACATCGTCACCTTCACCGCAATTCATAAGTACGACTTCTCCCGAGTTTTGAATTGAATCATTACCGTATCCAGAGTAAATATCGACGTGATTAGCAAAATTTGCTAAAGTGTCATCACCGTCTAAAACGCTCCCACCCCAAGCAACGTATTCTTCACGAAGTTCCCAGTATACGCCTGACATAAAAAATCCTCCTTAAAATTTACATAGTGCTTTCGTGTGCGTTATCTGCAGAATCCCACTCACAAACAAACGGATATTTACCTGATTCACCCCAAAAAAATGTAGTTTTCCACTTACCGTTTGCCTTTTTTTCCATTGACATATTAGGTCCGGAACTTGGGTATCCGGACTGCCAGTTAGTATCTGTAATTACACCTCCTGTGACCCATCTCCAAATATTTTTATTATCTTTGTGTCCTCCAATAAGATATTCTTTTTTACCGCCATTGTTTATAATTTCTTGTATTATTTCGTTTTCTTTAAAATTTTCAGCTGTAGCGAGATGTCCTCCCATAGATAAACAAAATTTTCTTGCTTGATCATAATTCAAATCAATTTCAAAAATCTTGTAGTAATGACCGTTCCACTCTTTGGAACCATCGAGAACGTGAGCTTGAGAAACAGAGCCGAAAGACATCACACAAACTAATACTACAAGAATGCAAATTTTAACTGAACTATTCATAGGCAATTACTTTCCTTTCTCAATGTTTCTATTAAACATATTATTAAAAAAGTACTATAAGTAAAGTCGTAAATCTAACAAAAACACCTGCCAAAATAGTAAAATTAATAAAAATTTTTATGAAAAATTATAAAAAAAGAAAAAGGGTTGTCAAGAAAAAATTTTGAAAATTTTCAAAAAAATAATTAAGTAACAAAAAAATAGCCCGAAGGCTACAAAACTCTTTTAAAAAATCGCGATTTTATCAGCCAACATCGTCGCATCAATTCCCATAATGCCGAAGTGATTCGCCCAAAAGTCGCGGACTTCAATATCAATCGGCAAAAAAGTTTCACGAATCATACGCCATTGCTTTTGTAATTGCTCGTCGCGCTCCTTGCCGACATAGACGTACAATTTCTGCGGGTGCGCAATACTTTGATAAATGATACAGCCTTCAAAAATTTGTTTGGTAATGTGGCAAAAAGAATTGACGCTTGAGCCTACTTCCATGACGCACAGAAGTTCCTCCGCAACGGCAAGCTGTTTATCCTTTTTAAGTTGCTCCATGCCTTCACGCGCAGTGTCGCCGAAAATTCCGTCCAAAACTTCACGCCGAATTTTGCGAATATAAAATTCCCGCCGCGTCATACCGTGACACAAATCAATTTCCGCCAAAATATGAGTAATTAAATCGAAGTAGTAGCGTATAAAATTTTTTTGGTCGGCGAAGATTAAATCCTTAACGTCAGGGTGCAACAGGTATTCAAAAATCGGCGAAAATCTGTACAGCGGGTTTATTTCAACATTCGTGTCGTCAACATGTCGCTGATTGATATTTTTAAAAGAATGCTCGTAGTACGGACTGAAACTTTCTGCCGGCTTGAAAAATAATTTTTGCGACTCCAAATCGTCCTGCGCGGCTTGCAACACGATATCCCAAATAAAATTCACGTGCTACACCAACTTTCCGACGCATTGATATTCAGGGAAAAAATGTTGAACTTCCGTAACCAAAAAGCTCATAATGTCGCGGTTCAAATAAAAATCTTCGTCAGCAGGTCTAAATGAAAATTCAAATGACTGCGCCCTTTCGCCGGTACGATATTCGTATTCTATAAATTCTTCCGTCGAATACGTTTCAATTCTGCGCGGCTTGCCCTTAACTTTAGCGTCGACAAAGGTTAAATAATCGCGGCACTGAAATGAATTGAAAAAGCGTACAAGCTCGGTGCGCGTCTTAATACGTTGACCGAAATACTCAATCATGTTGCGCGAAAAACTTTCATCTTGCGCGTTGCTCAGCACGGGGTTAGCGTAATTTTTTTGCTCCGGCGGCGGAAAAAATTCATAGAAATCCCAATCATTCGGTAAATCGCTGTCACAAATTATGTAAACGTCCCCGTCTCTGTGTGAAATGTTTCTGATAACAAAATCGGATTGACGTAATAAATATTCGTGACCCTCATTGAATTGTTTTTGGTACAGATAATGCTCAAAATATTTTCTGTCAACTGCGGGTTGCGGGTAGGAATTGGCTTTAATCGTCGTCTCCCAAATATTCCAAATCGGCAACGGCTTGTACAAAATATTTTCGCTGAACTCGTCAAATTCCGTCGTCACTTTGCGAACTTCAAGCTGGTCGTCCCATTTTTCAATCGACACAACGTACACGTCGAAAAGCTTGTAAAGGTACGCGGTATTGATACTGCGCCAC
>CAMJNB010000290.1 GCA_946407175.1 uncultured Selenomonadales bacterium
TTAGAGATGAAAAAAGTTATTCTTGTAAACGGAAGTCCGCGCAAAAACGGCAACACGGCTGAACTTTTGAAAAATGCCGCCAACGGTGCTAAGGATGCCGGTGCAGATGCCGCGATTATCAATCTGTACGGCTTGAACTTCAAAGGCTGTACCAGTTGCTTTTACTGCAAGCTGAAAAGTAAACTGCACGGTACTTGCGCAATGAAAGACGATCTGTCGCCTGTACTTGAATATGTTAAAGCCGCCGACGCCGTGATTTTCGGTTCGCCGATTTACTTCATGAATCTTTCCGCCGACATGATAGCTTTCTTTGAACGCCTTTTCTTTTCAAACTACATTTACAGCAACGAAATTCCTACCGTGTTTCCGAAGAAATTGCCGTCCGCCTTTTTCTACACGATGAATATGAATGAAGGTCACTGGGCGCAGTTTAATATGGCGGAGCGTGTCGGCATGTATGAAGGTACGGCAGAAAGAATTTTGGGCGTGGCACCGAAAATTTTGTACGCCTTCAATACCGTGCAGTTCAAAGATTATTCAAAGTATGAGTCCTCAATTTTCGACGCTGAGGAAAAATTTGCGTACCGCGAAAAAAATTGGGCGGCAAAGTGCGAAGAGGCTTACAAAATCGGTCGTGACTTAGTTCAATAATCCTAAATCCTAAAAGCTAGCCCCTAATAAGGAGATGATGTTTTGGCAAATTTTTCATTTTTAAATGACAAGCCGGAATATGCCGACTTCGCCAAAAACTGTATTGACGCGGAGGAAGGCTTTAAAACTTCCCCTAACGCCTGTATAAAGCTTGTACGTACTGCAATGGAAGCAGCAGTCAAATGGCTTTACAAAAAAGATAAAAGTTTTGTGAAGGTAAATCATTCGCAAACTAATGAAAAGGAAAGTTTTTTGGCTTTGACTTCCACGCCGACTTTTCAAAAGGCATTGGGCAACGACTTAACTCAAAAGGTACACTTCTGCCGAAAAGCCGGCAATCAAGCCGTACACAATGAAAGAGAATTTTCTAACGACGACGCTTTAAAAAGTTTGATATGTCTCTTTGACTTCGTGCAATGGATTGATAAAAGGTACGGTAAAAATTACACGGCGCGAACTTTTGACCCTGAAGAAGTACCGGCTGAAGATTCGGCACTGATAAAATTTTTAAAAAGTGTCGCGTTAGTTGGCGGCGGGATAATTTTAAAAACGCTTTTCGATAAATTCAGCAATGACAAAAGTTAGTCTGTTGGAGAAAATTTATGAGTGAACTTTTACAAACTGAAATTTGCGGCATTAAGATGAACACGCCGATACTTGCCGCGTCGGGAACTTTTGGTTTCGGTGAAGAATATGAAAACTTTGTCGACCTTCAAAAACTCGGCGCCGTCATGGTAAAATGCATAACGCTTAAGCCGCGCAATGGCAATGAAGGCGTGAGAATTGCCGAAACGCCGATGGGTATGTTAAACTCTATCGGTCTTGAAAATCCCGGCGTCGAAGTATTTTCAGCCGAAATTCTGCCGCGCATAAAAAAATACAATATGAATGTCATTGTAAACATCAGCGGTTCAAGCGTCGAAGACTACGGCGAACTTGCAAAACTGCTGAATGTTGACGGCGTTGCGGCGTTGGAGTTAAATATTTCCTGTCCCAACGTTAAAGACGGCGGAATTATTTTCGGCACTGACCCTAAGGCGGCGTTTGACGTCACGGCGGAGGCAAAAAAAAATACCGGCAAACCGGTTATCGTTAAACTTAGTCCCAATGTCACGGACATTACCGAAATTGCGCTTGCCGCAGAATCAGCCGGCGCTGACTGCCTGTCGCTGATAAATACGCTTATGGGTATGCAGATTAATATCGACACGTGGAAAACGACGCTTGGAAATGTCACGGGCGGTCTGTCCGGCGCCGCAGTCAAACCGGTTGCCGTGCGAATGGTTTATCAAGTTGCACGCGCGGTAAAAATTCCGATTATCGGCATGGGCGGCATTCAAACCTGCGCGGACGCGGTGGAATTTTTTTTGGCGGGGGCAAATGCCGTTGCGATTGGTACTGCCAATTTTTTAAATCCTAATGTCACAATGAAAATTGCTGACGACTTGGAAAAATATTTGCAGCATCATAATCTAAGCAATATTTCTGAACTTGTCGGCAAGGTTAAATGCTAATGGCGTTTAATGGTTGAAGTTGATGACTCTGGTGGTTCTTAGAGTCCTTTTAAAGGACGAGTGGTTTACTTTTTTTTAAAATCTCGCGTTATTTTATCGTAGTCGGCAATTTCGTATGCGCCCAATGCTACAAACTTTTCGACGCTTGTTTTTTCTTCATTAAGCGTATAAGCCACAACGTAGCGTTGCGTTTCGATAATGAACTTGTTTACAAAAATGCCTTTCAAATCTGCGAATCCTGCGCCGGAGTTTAATTCTTCCAATCGATCTTCTTCCCTGTTGTCTGCAAATTCAGACTCCGCCCAAACACGCTCATCAATTTCCACAAGGCTCATTATATTGCTTTTAACGCGGTCGACACAATTTTTTGAAAGTCCGGCATAAGCCTTGCTGAATTCCGGCGTAACCTCAACCGTAACAGTCCAATCATTGCGGTATTCTTCACCCATTTCAGCGGGTTCCCATTTTATTTCGGTAAGACTTAAAGAATTTGTTTCTTGATTTTTGGCAGTTAAAACCTTTACAATAAAGTCAACCGGCAAATCGGAATTGGCAAGCGCGTTTCTTCATATTTTAGCCCAAAAATTAATTTGGTTGTCGACGGATCGGCAATGCGCTTTACCTTCGGCACTCGCCGCGTTAAAAAGTTCTGCGTCAATCTGTACATTTAAATTTGACCGTCTATCGTCAATCTGTGCGTTGTTACTTGACATTACATTCACTCCTTAAATTTTTACAAACACAAAATAAAAAATGACTCAAACATTT
>CAMJNB010000291.1 GCA_946407175.1 uncultured Selenomonadales bacterium
ATGAGTCGCGGGCTTGATAAACTTGCGGCGGAAAGGTTAATTGTCGAGGCGGCGTTTAATCCCGTGCTTGAAAAAATTGACAATGAAAATTTACGCTCTCACTTACAAGCCGAGCTGAAAAGGAGATTGTCTGATTAAAATTAAGAATTCAGAATGTAGAATTAAGAGTTAGCTACCGGCTAAAGGCTACCAGCTCCAAGCTCTAAGATCTAAGCTAATATAAGAATGGAGGTAGCGCGGTTTTTATCCGCCGCGCAAATTTAATGACGAATAAAAATTTTCTACGTGACTTTCCAATACTGAATATGAAGATGAACGGTAAGCGTATGGCGTACCTTGACAACAGCGCCACTACGCAAAAGCCGGAAAGCGTTGTACGCGCAATTTGCGGCTACTACGGCGGCTGTAACGCCAACCCACATCGCGGCGTTTATGAACTCAGTGTCAAGGCTACCAAAATTTACGAAGATACGCGCACTAAAGTTCAAAAGTTTATCAACGCCAAAAGTCCCGCTGAAATTATTTTTACAAAAAACGCTACCGAATCGCTTAACCTTGTTGCCTTTTCCTACGGCTTGAATTACCTCAACGCCGGCGACGAAATTTTAATCACGATAACCGAGCATCACTCAAACCTTGTCACGTGGCAAATTGTTGCAAGAGCTAAAGGCGCGACGCTGAATTACATTTACCTTGACGCGGACGGTAACCTTTCTGAAAAAGATATCGCCGAAAAACTTACACGCCGCACGAAAATTTTAGCCGTCACGCAAATTTCAAACGTGCTTGGTCTGAAAAATGACATAAAAACTTTAGCCGCGAAGGCTCACGAAGTCGGCGCAGTTATCGTTGCTGACGGCGCACAATCCGTGCCGCACATACCGGTTGACGTGCAGGATTTAGACGTTGACTTCCTTGCCTTCTCCGCACACAAAATGCTTGGACCTATGGGCGTCGGCGTGTTGTACGGGCGTGAAAATATTCTTGAAAATATGTCACCTTTTCTAAGCGGCGGCGATATGATAGAATACGTGACGGAGCAGGAGACGACTTTTGCCGAGTTGCCGAATAAATTTGAGGCAGGTACGCAAAACGTAGGCGGCGCGGCGGGTTTAAGTGCCGCGATTGACTACATTAACTCAATCGGCTTTGCAGAGATTGAACGCATTGAAAACGAGTTGACGCGCTATGCGATTGACGAGCTGAAAAAAATTCCCTACGTCGAATTGTACGGTTGCGAATCTGCGCGTGATAATAAAATCGGCATTGTAACTTTCAATATAAAAGACGTTCACCCGCACGACGTGGCGACGATTCTTGACGCGGAAGGTGTAGCGATTCGCGCAGGTCATCATTGCGCCCAGCCGCTTATGAAGTACTTGGGACAAAATTCGACGTGCCGCGCGAGTTTTTATTTTTATAATACGCCGGACGACGTAGTCAGACTTGTCGACGCGATTAAAAAAGTTCGTACCGTGATGCATTTGAAATAGCTTAGAGCTTAGAGAGTACTACTCGAAGCTCGAAGCTAAAAGCTAAACCAGAGGTGACATAAAAATTGCTTGAAGATATTTATACCGAGTTGATAGCCGAACACAGCCGCGCGGCGGAAAATCGGCGCCAACTTCCAAACGCCACTGTAACAGAACGCGGTCACAATCCCAGCTGCGGCGACGACATAACGCTTGAATTGGAAATTTCCGACGGCGTGATAAAAGACGCGGCATTTACCGGAGCAGGTTGCGCAATTTCGCAGGCGTCCACCGACATGATGATTGAACTTTTGCGCGGCAAAAAAGTTGACGACGCCAAAAAGCTTGCCGAACTTTTTATTTCAATGATTAAAGGCAAAGTTACCGACGATGACGCATTGGAACAGTTAGACGAGGCGGCGGCGCTGAAAAATATTGCCAATATGCCTGCCCGCGTCAAATGCGCAACTTTGGCGTGGCATACTTTTTTAAGTGCTAAAGATTTGGAGTTGAAAAAGTGAGCAATATAAATTCTAATCAGCTGTACGAAAGATTTTGCGCCGCGAAAGGAAATTATGACGTTGAAAGTCTTTGTAATTGCATTATTGACGCGCTGAAAATTCGTGCCGACTTGGCAAAGGCGGAGCAGGATTTAAGTGACGAGCTTAAAGAAATTTTATCACTCGGCGACCTTTTGGTATATCGCGCGTTGAAATGTTTAGGTGACGGCGACGTTGAGAAGGCGCAGTTTTTTATTTACACCGTAGTTGATAATTTAATCGAGCCGCCGCGTGAAAATTTCAATCTGTACTACATTTTGGGACGTGTGAATTATCTTTCCGGCAATTATCTTCGTGCCGCGAAATATTTTGCAGTCTATGATGACTTTCGTTTCCGCGCGTGGCAGGATTTTGACGAGCTTAGTATTTTTTATCGCGCCAACTGTTTCGCACTTCTGCAACGCTACAAGGACGCTGAAACTTTTTACACCGAAGCACTGAAAATAAAATCCGACTTCCCTGAAGCTAAACAGAATCTCAAGCTGGTACGGCAAAATAAAAATGACTCTATGGCGCGGGAAATTAAAAGTTTGTGGAACTTGCACGATTGGCGCAGTGTACCGATTTTCATAAACGCACGTGACCGCATTAACGTTATGAAAAAATTGATTGACTGGTTGCTTGCCGCAGATTATCGCAACGTCATAATTTTAGACAATGATTCGACTTACCCTAAGCTTTTGAAATATTATTCAGAGCTGGAAAAAAATTCAGCGGTACAAATTATTCGGCTTAAAGAAAATCTCGGCTACAAGGCGCTGTGGAAGTCAAATATTTTGGAGAAGTTAAAAATTTCTACGCCGTATGTTTACACCGATCCTGACGTTGTGCCTTATGAAAAATGTCCGAAAGATTTTGTACGCTACCTGTATGAAATTTTA
>CAMJNB010000292.1 GCA_946407175.1 uncultured Selenomonadales bacterium
CGGGTGAGTTGATTGACAGAACCGGCGGCGTGTTGCAGGGCATGAGCGGCAGTCCCGTCTATGTTGACGGCAAACTTGTAGGCGCACTTGCGGCAAGTTTTAAAGAAATGAATCCGCGCACTTTTTTAATTACGCCCATTGAAAGCATGATGAAAATTTGGGATATGCCGGACAGACGCGCACAGGATAAAATTGCGACAATCAGCGTTAAAAAGCCTGATAAAAAAACTGACTTGCAAACCGCAATCAGAGAATTTAAAACTGTTGAAGACATTACCTCTGCCGATGACCTTACACCTGCTGAAGATACTGCGTCCGCCGAAGAAAATAAACCTGCAGAAGTTCGCCCGTCCCATGAAGATGACGAAAAAGCTGTAATGGTATTCAGCGGCTTTGATACAAACGGCTTGAACTTTTTGAAAAATGAATTGGCGCCTTTTGGCTTTAAAAACTTTTTAGCCGCACCTGCCGCAGGTTCACGCACAAACATTTTGCATAACGCGACACTTAAGCCGGGCGAGGCAGTCGGCGTAGCGGTTGTGTACGGCGATTTTACCGTCGGTGCTACCGGTACGGTGACGGCGGTTGAAAATAATAAAATTTTGGGATTCGGACATTCATTCGCTCATGCAGGTAATGTAAATTATTTTATGACTGACGCGAAAGTTTTGGGACCGGTAAGCGGCATGCACGGCAGCGGCGTACGCATGGCAAGCGTCGGAAATATTATCGGTCGCATAAACCAAGATCGTGAAGCGGGTATCTCCGGCATTATCGGCAACTTTCCCACCGTCGTACCTATCACCGTTCACGTGAAAAACAACGCGCTGAATACTTACGAAACTTACCACGCATCCATTGCGTACAATGAAAGTTTGGTGCCGAAATTCGGTGCCGCCATTGCCTACGCCGCGTTGAGTAAGTCAGCCGATTCATTGGAAGAATCCAGCGTAAACGTCGACTTTAATATTAAAACCAACGTCACGGAAAACGGTTTAATCTCACGTAAAAATATGTTTTACAATGACACGGACGTAGGTCAAGTTGCAATCGTCGAACTGTTGCAGGGACTTAATCTCATCTGCTCAAACGTAACCGAGCAATCTGATATTTATGACATTGAAGTTACAATGGAGCTTGACAACGAAAGAAAAACCGCGTCTATTGTTTCGGCAAAGCCTGATAAAAAAGTTGCAAAGCCGGGCGAAACGGTGAAATTTACCGTGACAATTCAGCCGTACAGAAAGCCGGTTGAAACTTTGGTTATTCCTTATACCATTCCTATTACCGCAAATGAAGGCAACGTGACTTTGGACATACGCGGAGCCGCACTTGTACCCGTCGCGCAGTCTGTGCCGCAGGGAGTAGTTATGCCGTCCACCGAGCCGCCGGCAAAAGAATATGAAAAGCGCATTAATGCTTTTCTTAACGCGGCAAGAACCAATCAAATTATCATTGAACCTACCGCAACTCCTCCCGCGCAGAAATCAGAAAAAGACATTAAAAAAGATATTGAAAATGCAAAGAAAGCACAAGAACGTTTAGAAACAGCCAAAAAGCGCAATCAAAAATCCGCGTCGCCGAGTCAGCGATTTGACACGAACTATATAATTGACAACGTGATTCAAGTCAACATCAATGTCGGCAAGTAGCGATTAGCCGGTAGGAATTTTTTACAAACTACCGGCTAAAAGCTACAAGCTAACCCCTAAACCCTAGCCCTTAACATCGAAAGGAGTTTAACAGTTTGGAAAGACTTATTATAAACGGCGGAAACAGATTGAGCGGAACTGTAAAAATAAGCGGCGCCAAAAATGCCGTACTGCCCATAATCGCGGCTACACTTCTCGGACAGGATAAAGCTACCTGCCTTGACGAAGTGCCCGGACTTGAAGACGTTAAAACCATAAGCGACGTGTTGCGTACATTGGGCGTACACGTTCAGCATGACAAGGAACATCATAAACTTTTTGTTGACGCATCAAATATAAAAAATGTCACCGCGCCTTATGACTTGGTACGAAAAATGCGCGCGTCCTTTTTAATAATGGGACCTCTCTTGGCACGCTTAGGCGAAGCGAAAATTTCACTGCCTGGCGGTTGCGCAATCGGTACACGTCCCATTGATTTACACTTGAAAGGTTTTGAGGCACTCGGTGCGCAAATTTCAATCGGTCACGGCGACATTACGGCTGTTGCGCCAGGCGGCTTGAAGGGTGCAAGAATTTATCTTGACTTCCCGTCCGTCGGTGCTACCGAAAATATTTTAATGGCGGCGTCTATGGCGGAAGGTCAAACGATTATTGAAAATCCCGCGCAGGAGCCGGAGATTGTCGACCTTGCCAACTACCTTAACATTATGGGCGCCAACATTCGCGGTGCCGGTACCAACGTCATAAAAGTTGAAGGCGCGCCGAAATTAATTGCGCATGACTACACGATTATTCCCGACAGAATTGAGGCGGGAACTTATATGATAGCCGCCGCAATGACGCGCGGTGACGTTTACATTGCCAACGCGATAAGCGAACATCTTAAGCCGGTTATCGCGAAGTTGAAAGAGGCGGGCGTAGAAGTCATTGAGGACGTCGAAGGCATAAGGGTTATTTGCAATTCGCGTCCGCGTTGCGTCGACATTAAGACGTTGCCTTATCCCGGTTTCCCCACCGATATGCAGGCGCAATTTATGGCAATGCAAACCATTTCAAGCGGTACAAGCGTTGTCACTGAAACGGTTTTTGAAAATCGTTTTATGCACGTCGATGAACTTCGACGTATGGGCGCGAAAATTAAAATTGACGGTCGCACGTCAATTATTGAGGGGCAGGAGAAATTGACCGGTTGTCAAGTTAAAGCCACAGATTTACGCGCAGGCGCCGCAATAGTTTTAGCCGGTCTTGTCGCGGAAGGT
>CAMJNB010000293.1 GCA_946407175.1 uncultured Selenomonadales bacterium
TTGGGGACTTGTGTCATTGCCTCGCCGCCAACGCAAATGTAATCAAGGTCAAGCATTGTTTTTGAGGCAAGTATTTGTCCGAAACGTGTTGTATAGCCGCCGCCCGTGATTTTATTTTTTTCTATAAATTTCTGCATTTCAAAAATATCATGGCGCGCAAGTTCAGGAACAATAAAAAGTGTTCCTCCTGTCATCAAGACGGGGTATAAATCTTCAACCGACGCATCGAACGCAAAATTGGAATGGCAAGTAATGCGGCTGTTTTCAGTCAACGCCCAACGATTTTTTATAAAGTGAACAAAATTTAGAAGCGCCTTATGTTGAATCATGACGCCTTTGGGCTTGCCGGTCGTGCCGGAAGTGTAAATCATATACGCCAAATTTTCCGGCGATGTTTGGTAATTTTTAGACGGCGAGGAAATTTTTTCAATTTCGGCGAAAATTTTTTCGGTGATTGTGATTTTTGATTCGGAATCCTCAAGCATATAAGAAATGCGCTCTTCGGGATAATCCAAATCAATCGGCATATACGCCGCGCCGATTTTCCAAATGCCGATAACTGCCGCCACAAATTCTTTGACTCTGCCCATACGAATTGCGACAAACTTATTTTCCTCTACGCCGTTTTCAATCAGCCACGCCGCGACTTTGTCGGAAAGTTCGTCAAGTTCTCTGTAGCTGAAAGCGGAATTTTCATCGGCAACCGCCATTTTGTCAGGCGAGGTTGCAGCTTGAACTTTGAACAAGTCAAGCCACGTTTTTGTTGTGTCGTATTCAAATTTTTCGCCTGTCGACACTTCCAAAATTTTTTTAATGTCCATACTCATTTTTCACCCGCAAGATATTTCGCCGCATCGAAATACAAATCTCTAAATTTCAACATACTGGTTTCGTCGTAGGCATTACCCGCATAGCGCACAAGGAAAATAAAATATTTGTCCGCGTTTTCGCCGAAAAAGTTAAACTTGGAATCTGCCGTGCTGTTGTCAAAAACGCTTACGCCGAAAAGGCTGTCCGTCACGGCGGAGTTATTGCTGTCCAACATCATCCATTTTTTAATCAGCTTTTCAAAATTTCCGATTTTTGTAATATCTTTGTGATAAATAAATCTTACAAGGCGCTCTTGATTTTTAAGGTTGCCTTTGAAGTAGGAATAATTTATGTGCGCGTCAGCAAAACTAACTTGCTCTTGAACTTTGGCGATGAGCGTTTCCGGCGTGTCGTCTTCTTCCTTAACAAGAAAAATCGGATAGCGATTAATGAAGATGCCGACCGATGACAGCGACAAACTGTCACTTCTGCCGTAATGGGTGCACATGACGATAGCGCGATTGGAATTGTTGAAAGCGGCAACTGCCAATGCGCAGGCTGTGAGGTAGGCGACATTTCCGCGCAACTTTTCTTTCGGTATGACAAGCGGGAACATTTTAACCGCGCCTGACATTGTCGTTACTTCGTGGTCGGGCTTAAGCGGCATTTCTTCTTCACTCAAAGAATTTTCACTGCGGAAAACTTTGTCGCAGTAAGCCGCCGCCTCTTTTCGCTCTTGAGTTTCTTTTTCGGACAAAATATTTTCCAGCAGATAAAAATAAAAATCCGGAGGCAATTCATAATTCGCGTCTTGATAGCAAGAGAAAATTTCATTGAGAATTAATTGTTCCGAGAATCCGTCCATCATGATGTGATGAAAATCCAAGAACAAATATTTTGCTGAAGGCGTGTTGTAAATTCCGCCGCGCCAAATGCATTCGCCGTCCAATATGTGAAAAGTTTTAACCAGCTTACTTTGGAGTTCGGCAAATTCAGCGTCCGACAAATTTGTAATTTCAATCGGCGTAAAAAGTTTTTCGTCATAAACTTGCCGATACTCACCGCTTTCGTCTACAAAAAATTTTGTCCTAAGCGCGGGGTGATGAGCCATGACTTTATTGACCGCGTCTTTCATTTTCTCCAAGTCTATGTCGTCATTAAAAACGAAAATGCGCGGAATGTTGCAAGACACAGATTCGGGGTCGTCCAACTGCATTTGCAAATTTACCATGTGAGCGGGCGCAAGCGGGAAAGATTTTTTCATGGCGTCGGAATTTTTTTTGCGAATATCTTCGACGTCGTCAACTTTGCCGAGACTGTCACAGTAAGCCGCCAAATTTCGCGGTGTACGATATTGATAAATCGCGGAAATGTTCACGCCGGGATGTGCGCATTCGGTAATCAGCATTATCGTGGTAAGCGAATCGCCGCCGATTTGGAAAAAATCGTCATTGACGCCGATAATGTCCAAGCCGAGAGCGCGTGCCATTTTTTCGCAAATAAATTTTTCGGTCTTAGTAACGGGCGCTTCATAATCTTCCATTTTGTACTCGGGAATCGGCAAGCGCTTTTTGTCAACTTTCTGATTCTGATTAAGCGGAATTTTATCAATTTGCAAAGTGAAGGCGGGAACCATGTACGGCGGCTTGGTCTTCGCGATAAATTTATGCAACGCGGCAATATCAATTTTTTTGTCGCTTACGACATAGCCGACAATATATTTTCCGCCCACCGGTTTATCGAAAGCAGCAACTGTTGCGTCCTGCACTCCTTCAAATCGGCGGATGACTTCTTCAATTTCCGATAACTCGATACGAAAACCGCGAATCTTAACTTGTCCGTCACGCCTACCTACAAATTCAATTTTGCCGTCGTCACAACCTTTGACAATGTCACCCGTGCGATAAACTTTTTCAAAATCGGGTTCATCTGAAAATGGATTTTTGATAAAGACTTCGGCAGTTTTTTCTGGGCGTTTCAAGTAGCCTCTTGCGACTTGCGGTCCGGCAATCCAAAGTTCGCCTTCGACGCCGTTTTCAACCTGCACGCCGTTTTCGTCTACGACATATAAACGCAGATTGTCAAGCGGATAAC
>CAMJNB010000294.1 GCA_946407175.1 uncultured Selenomonadales bacterium
ACGAAATTAAGCCGTCTTACGATACGATTTTCGGTCACCGCGATTTATGCGACACGTCTTGTCCCGGTCAAAATTTTTATCTGCGTATGCCGGAGCTGATTCAAAATGTCGGCGAGGTGTTGGATAGGGCGTAGCTGTTAGCTAATGGCTAATCGCTGATAGCTAAGGTATCTTATGAATGCGAATCAAAAAACAGAAATGAAGGCGCGACGTCGAAATATCGCGTTGCTTGTTTCATATGACGGCACGAACTACAACGGCTTTCAGCGCCAAAATCCGCCGAGTGTTGCAGTACAAAATGTTTTGGAAGAAAAGCTGGAAAAAATTTTCGGCGAAAAAATTATAATCACGGCGTCGGGTCGTACTGACGCAGGAGTTCACGCTTTAGGTCAAGTCGTGAATTTTTTTACGAACGGGCGAATTGAAGTCGAAAGGGTTCCTCTTGCTACGAGTAGCCTTCTTCCGCCGGATATCGTTGTAAAAAAGGCGTGGGAAGTCGACAGAAATTTCAGCGCGTTGCACAGCGCCGAAAGTAAAAGCTACGTTTACAGGATTCAGCGCGGCAGGACGCTAAACCCATTCACTGCGCGCTTTGCGTGGCATATTCCGTACCCGCTTGACGTTGATAAGATGAAGACGGCGTTGGATTTAATTGTAGGCGAACACGATTTTTCTACGTTTAAAGCGGCAAGCAAGGTTGAACGCGACCCCGTGAGAAAAATTTTTGCGGCAGAGATTTTTAAGGAAGAAATATTCTGCGCGGACGTTTTGTCAATAAAAATTCACGCCAACGGCTTTTTGTACCGAATGGCGCGAAATATTGTAGCCGCCGTAGTTGCAGTGGGACGCGAAAGAATCAGCCTTGACTACTTTCAAAAAATTTTTCAGGCGCGTGACAGAAATTTGGCGCCGCCTACTGCCCCTGCGCACGGGCTTTGTCTGTACGAGGTCTTTTATCCCAAAAATTTTTCTTGACTTATTGAAAGTTAGCGTTTATAATTCCCTGCGTTGACGTGAAGTCAGCAACGATGATTTTAGTTTTGAAAATCATTTTTTAGTAAATTTTTTGTCGGCGACATAGCCAAGTGGTAAGGCCGAGGTCTGCAAAATCTCTATCTCCGGTCCGATTCCGGATGTCGCCTCCAAATTTGAAAATTTTCATGGCACTGCGTAACTGCGGTGCCATTCGTGTTTTTGGGGTTAGCCGGTAGCGGTTAGCTTTTAGCCATTAGCCTTTAGTCGGTAGCCGGTGTATGTATGAAAAATAAGTTTCGCGCATTTGCTTACGTGTTTTAATCGGTTCCCATAAATCGCCTACAGAATTTTTTCGCATTGCCGCAGTCAAGTGATTAAAGACGTCGGGGAAAATTTTTCGCAAGTCGGCAATTAAATTTTTCACTGTCTGCCGATTCGTCGTGCCGTCAATGGGACACGGCGACTTCAGCACGTCGAAATTATTTTTCGCGATAAAACTTTTTACTTCAAATTCGCGCAGATAAATCAGCGGACGAATCACGGTGATATTTGTGCGGCTTAAAAAAGTTTTCGGCAGAAACGTCGTAAGCTGACCGGAGGAAAGCAGACTCATTAAAAAAGTTTCGACGGCGTCATCAAGGTGATGCGCGTAGGCAACCTTATTCGCGCCGAGTTCATTGGCAACGCGGTTTATTGCGGCACGGCGAAAGTACGCGCAGGTGAAACACGGATTTTTATTCTGCGCGTGAATTACCTCCGCAATGTCGACAGATTCAATTCTATGTTCTATGCCGAGCGTCTTACAAAATTCAGTAAGCTTTTCGGCGTTAATATGAAAATTTTCGTCGAAGTTGGGGTCTACCGTCAGCGCGGTGAGTGAAAAATTTTTGGCAAGGCGTTTTTGAAAAATTGCCAGCGCGTAGGTTAAAAGCAGACTGTCCTTGCCGCCGGAAAGTCCGATTAAAATTTTGTCGCCGTCTTGAATCATATCAAATTCAACAAGTGCACGCA
This sequence comes from uncultured Selenomonadales bacterium, assembly GCA_946407175.1. The sequence continues at coordinate 1,987 of CAMJNB010000294.1, forward strand.
TTATTTTTCCTTCGATTGATTGAGATAACATTTTTTCACCTGCAAAGTTCATAAAATCATTTACAAAATTAAAGCGCCTACAAAATTAAAAGTGTCAGCGCGATTATTCCGAGTACAGCCGCTTCAACGTAATTGAAGAGTTGTCCCAAATTTTTTTTGCGCAAAATTAAATTTCTCACCTTGCCCGCGCAGATTGCAATTACCGAAAAAATTATAAATGCCTGCAACGCGAAGGTGACGCCTAAAAAAATTATTTGCAGGCTCGGTGACGCGGCGAAGTTCACGAACTGCGGCAGGAAAGCTAGAAAGAATAATAAAACTTTCGGATTCAGCACGTTCATCAATACGCCGCGCCGGTACAGTTTGCCGAAAGAGATTCGCGCGTCGGATTTTTGCATGGAAATTTTTTTACCTGCGCGTGCCGCCGTGAAAGATTTAAACGCTAAAAATATTAAATACGCCGCGCCGAAAATTTTCAGTGCCGTGAAAGCGACCGGTGAACTTTGTACCAACGCGGCAACGCCGATCATTACCAAAAACGTATGAAAGACAATGCCGCTTACAAGTCCCGCCGCTAAAACTATGCCGCTCTTTGCACCGTCCGCCAAACTTTTTGTCAGCAGATACAAAATGTCGGGACCCGGCGCCAGTGTTAAAAGTATAGACGCCGTTAAAAAATATACAAAGGTTGAAGGCTCCAAATTAATTCCTCCGAAACAAAACCAGGGGTTTTTGGTAAATTCAAAATGAACAAAATTCAAAATTCAAAAAGACGGCGCGGCTGTACCTGCCTTGCGATCCACCACGTTTGAATTGTCGTAACCTTGTACGGTAAGAAAAAGTTTGAATTACGAAAAAGCCAACGCGCAACAGCCGCGCCATGTTTCTTTTTGTTACTTTTTCTTTGCGCCAAAG
>CAMJNB010000295.1 GCA_946407175.1 uncultured Selenomonadales bacterium
TAAAGGTTCAAATTTAATTACAGATTCAGTGTTATCATCAGATTCAGACTTAGCGGCGGGTGCAGGCTTAGCGGCGGGTGCAGACTTAGCGGCAGATTCAGACTTAGCGGCGGGTGCAGACTTAGCGGCAGATTCAGACTTAGCGGCAGGTGCAGGTTCACTTCTTCTTCTTTCAGCGGAAATTTCACTGCCGGTATCTTTTGCCAAATAAACGCGGATAATTTGTCCGGATTCCATGTTGCCTTTTATAACTTCATTATTTGAACTTGAAAAATTTTCGTAAACTTTTTGGATCTGATCTTTAAAAGGCAAAAGCGAGTCACCGAGTTTTTTAAAATTTTCCGTGAAAGGTAGATCCGCCTTTTCAATGTTTTCAATGACATTTTCCAAAATAAAGCGGTATTTATCATTCATATAATCGCGGAAACTTTTTTTTGTAAACGGTAAGTTTTTTTCGGCGCATTCGATAAGTTTTAAATCCATTTCAAGGCGTACCAATGTTATCCACATCAGCCGGTAGCTGTCAAATTTCCCTGTCTTTAATGCGTGTATCAATTTGACTTTTATAAATGGCTGATAAAGCTCAAAAATATAATTAAACTGTGCGTCGGTAAGAGACATTTCAAATTCTCTGCGCCATTTTTCGCTGAAAGTGTTTCTGTAATTAACTTTTTCTTCGTCCAAAAGATAAATGGTATGTGCGTTAATGTACAGAAATTCATTTATTTCTGCGTAAAGTTCACGTTTGCCCTTAGATACTTCTTCGTAAAATTTCGGCATGGTAACATAGTATTTTGAATCTCTCATAAAAATTTCCTTTCATAAATTTTTTTACTTGGCGTGTTTATTAATTCAAAATTTTTTAATCTACTTTCTTTTGCACCAAAAGAAAGTAGCAAAGAAAACATTGCGGCATTAAGTGCGTCCACATTTTACCGATTGATAATTTATGCGTGAATGCCGCGTTCTCCGTGTTACGGTACAGTCAACGTTACGCACCGACGCTGGTTAATGCCGCTTTCTGATTTTCAATTCATCACGTTGATTTAATCAACACTTTCTTGATAAATTTTTTGACGTGATAAATTGAATGTGACAAATTACGCGGCGGCTTTTTGTTGAAGTTTTTGAACGGGGAAGGTAAAGTAGGTGTCGGGGTACGGCTCATTTTTCAATGTGAAATGCCACCATTCCTCTGCAAGAGGTTTAAAGCCGAATTTTATCATTGCATCGCGCAAAATTTTTCTGTTGGCAATTTGTCTCGCCGTCAAGTCACCTTTGTAGTCGGGGTGTGAACGCTCGCCGAAATAATCAAACGTGCCGCCCATATCGACTTCCTTGCCCGTGTTCATATCGAACAAAGTCAAGTCAATCGTACTGCCGCGACTGTGCCCGGACTTTACTGCAACGTAGCCTTGCGGAATAATTTGAGCTTTATCAAGTTCGGGGTAAAAATATTTTTTCATGCGCGTATCGTTTACGTCCTTAGCCCACGCCATGAAATGATCTACTGCCGGTTGCGGGCGGTAGGCGTCATAAATTTTCAGCCTGTAACCTTTCGGACGCAAGTAGTCGGCAACTTTTTTCAACGCGTCGGCGGATTCCTTCGTCATAAGCGCGCAGGGTTCATTGTAGCCGTTAATCCTGTCACCAACAAAATTGTATGTCGAGTAGTAGCGGATTTCTTGTATAATGTCGGGTACAACGTCAGAGAGTACGACAAAGTCGGACGAATCGTCGGAATAAGTTTCGGCTCTTGCGCATTGCGGCAACATAAAACTTAGCGCCGCCAACATTAGCATAAACGTTTTTGAAATTCGGTTAAAGCGTTTCACATGCATTACCTCCGTTTCAGCAGTTAGCTGTTAGCGATTAGCCGGTAGCTGTTAGCCATTAGCTATCAGCTAAATTATAGCTTTACGAAATTGTTTTGGCAAGAATAGATTTTCCCGCGCATTAGTGCTATAATCAGCTGAATTTTTTGTACAGAAAAGTTGGTGCTTATGGATAAGTTTCAATGGAAAAATTTTTTTGAACATAAAACGGAAAAATGCCGCGTGTTGGTAGTAGGCGACGTTATGATTGACAAGTACTATCACGGCGATGTGCATAAATTTGCAAGCGACGCACCGGTACCCGTTGCAAAAATTTTTAAGCGGCGCTCCTCTCTCGGTGCGGCGGCTAACATTGCCAATAACCTCGTGCTAAGCGGCTGTAAAACTTATCTTGCCGGTTTTGTTGGTGACGACCATAATTTTGAAACGCTTTCCGAACAGTTGACTAAAAGCGGCATTAATCAGGACGGGCTTATTACTACCGAATCGCCGACAACTACGAAAGTCAGAATTATCAGCGGACATCAGCAAATGTTCCGTATGGATTTTGAGGACAGCGCACCTAAGGCGGACGAACATTTTGCGAAGTTGGAAAGTTACGTCAAAAAGAGATTGAATGACGCCTTCGACGCGGTTATAATTGCCGACTATGAAAAGGGCGTTTGCACGGAATATTTTTGCGCCGCAGTGATAAAAGCCGCGCACTCTCACGGCGTGCCGGTCGTGGTTATGCCGTACGGTCAGCGCTGGATTAAGTACGCGCAGGCTGATTATCTTACGCCGAACATTGCAAAGATTAATAAGGTTTTGTTGAGTCCGATTAGCGGTGCAGACGATGACGCGGTTGAACGTGCCGGCAGGTACATAATGCGAAAGTTCAAAGTGAAAAATGTTTTGGCAACGCGATCTGCTTACGGCGTGACGCTTGTAAGAGATGATGACGCAATTCATATTCCCACGAAGTTTCAAGAAGTCTTTGACAGCGCCGGTGCCGCTGATACCGTAGCTGCGATTTTTGCAATGGCATTGGCAGGAGGGCTTAAGCCGGA
>CAMJNB010000296.1 GCA_946407175.1 uncultured Selenomonadales bacterium
TAGCGTTTCGCCGCCTCGCACCATACGTACTGATTAGTTTTCAGCGCTTTAAATTCTTCGTCATTCACGCCGATTAACGCCAATGCCACATTGCGTACCTTCAGCGTATTTTCCGCCTTTTCGGAACTTATAATAAGTTTCGCTATCGACGCCGTGTTGTCCTTTACAAATACTACCGCCGTTTTTACGTCCGCCGGTACCGCCCGTGCTATGTACAGCTCCGAAGTTGTATTTTGATTTTTTAATTTTGAAGGCGTCGTTTCAAACGTGAACATTTGCAATTCTGCCGCCACCGCATTAAATTCCGCTACAAATGTCTTTTCGTCGCCGTCGTACACTTGCACTACTCCCGCCGCCATTGCCTGACTGCAGGAAAAAATTATCGCCATTGCCAACGCCATTAATGTTTTCTTTATCATAAATCTTCTACCTCCATTTTTTTCTGAAATTATAGCAGTATGAAAAAAAAATGTAAATAAAAAAATCAGTGACCGAAGATTAAACATTCAATCACTGAAATTTTTATTTTATATTTAACGTTGATTTATTCACTTACTTACTACGCTTGCCGAAATATCACTCGCGCAATGCGGACACTTCGTCGCGTCGTCTGCCACTGTCTCTTTGCAGTACGGGCATTTACGCGGATCCGGTGCAGGGGGCGGCGGTGCCGGCATAAATCTGTTTATTTGCTTGATTAAAATAAAAATTGCGGTTGCAACAATTACAAAGTCCAAACAAACATTTAAAAATGCGCCATAGGCTATAACCGGTGCACCTGCCTCTTTTGCCGCTGCCAATGAACTGTAACTTTCACCCGTGAGCGAAATGAAGAGATTCGAGAAGTCAATTTTGCCAATCAAAAGCCCGAGCGGTGGCATGAGGATATCTGCCGTAAAGGAGCTAACTATCTTAGAAAAAGCCGCGCCGATAACCATCCCTGTTGCGAGGTCTATAAAATTGCCTCTACTGAGGAATTTTTTCCATTCATCAAACACTGTAATTTTACATCTCCTTACAAATTTTGTCAACACCTTGTAAAAAAATTTCTAACAAAATTTTTTAAGTGCTTGCAAACGTAAGCGCTTGCAAAAAATATAGCTCCCTGCTAAAATGTTTACTTGAACATAAACCATCAAAGAAGGGAGAATTTTCATGAGTAATGATAACAAAAAAACGCCTGAATGTCAATCGGACACTTCGCCGACGTTCTGCGTATATGTGATATGGTGTAGCGTCACAGGCAAATACTACGTAGGCGTGACGCGCCAAAAGTATGTGTATACGCGCATTCGTCAGCACAAAAAGGGCAAGAAACAGTTCGTCGATACGGAATTGAAAAAGATTGGTTGGCAACACTGTGACTGGTGGCTCGTAGAAGAAAATATTCCCGCAAATCTTATCAGCGAACGCGAGCAGTATTGGGTAGCTTTTTTCAACAGCGTTTATCCCAACGGCTACAACAAAACTTTTGGCGGAATCGGTAACATTGTTGTATCTGATGATACCCGCGAAAAAATGCGCGAAAATGCTCTTGAAAGAGACTACAGCGGTGAAAATAATCCCATGTACGGCAAGCATCATACCGACGAAGCCAAAGCCGCAATATCTATCAAAATGAGCGGTGAAAACGGTTCAATGTATGGTAGACCGCCAGCCAACAAAGGCATACCGCACACCGAAGAAGCACGCGCGAAAATGTCCGCCGCGAGTAAGGGCGAAAATAACTCTTTTTACGGCAAGCACCATACAGAGGAATCAAAAGAAAAAAACCGTCAAGCACATCTCGGCAAAAAAGCCAGTGACGAAACCCGCGCCAAAATGTCTGAATCGCAAAATGCAAGGTATGCCGATCCTGCAGTACACGAACAACTTTCCGAATCACACAAAGGCGAGAAAAATGGTTTTTACGGCAAACACCACAGCGACGAGACAAAAGCCAAACTTAGCGCGGCTAACACAGGCAAACCTGCTTGGAATAAAGGTAAGCACCCTAACGCCGAAACCCGCGCTAAAATGAGTGCGTCAGCAAAGGCAAGACGTGCCAGAGAAAGAGCCGAACGCGAAGCCGCCGCCCTTGCCGCCGCTGAAAATGCCGAAAATCAAGACAAAACGTCGTAGTATTTTAATAAAGCTTGCGTGCCTTCGGTACCGAAACCGGACTCTTCCATTTTCTTGACTTCGTGCAAAACCATAGCAAGTACCGGTAGCGTCGCGCCGTAGCTGGTAGCAGTTTCAGTACCGATAGCCAAATCCTTGCCCAAGTGTTTAAGCATAAAGCCGGGCTTGAAATTGCCGTCGAGACCTTGACGCGCAACGCCGGACATTTGAAAACTGGATGCGGCGCCGGTAGAAATGGCGGAATAAACTTTTTCAACGTCAAGCCCCGCCGCCTTAGCATAGGCGAACGCCTCACAGACACCAGCTAAAGTTCCGGCAATGGCAATTTGGTTAGCGATTTTTGTTTTCTGCCCCGCACCTGCCGAGCCTTCGTAGACAATATTTTTGCCGATAACTTCAAAGATCGGCTTTAAGGCGTTGAAGTCGCTTTCATCGCCGCCGACCAAAATAGTAAGCGTAGCATTCTTCGCGCCGACGTCGCCGCCTGTTACGGGAGCGTCAACAGCGTGAAGATTTTTTTCTTTAGCGGCATTGTAAATTTTTTCGGCAAGAATCGGTGAGGAAGTCGTCATATCGACGAGGTAAGCGCCACTCTGCGCGGAATTGACAATACCTTCGGGCGAAAGATAAATCTGCTCAACGTCTTTGGGATAGCCGACAATAGAAATAACAACGTCTTGACCTTTGGCGCATTCGGCAACGGTGTCGCACCAATTAGCGCCGCGATCTATTAAAGCCTGCGCCTTAGCCTTAGT
>CAMJNB010000297.1 GCA_946407175.1 uncultured Selenomonadales bacterium
CATCAATCAATCCGTCAAAACCGTTTCCGTCGGCGCCGCAGAAATTCTTAATGCCACAACTTCTATCGACCAAGCAAGTCAAGCTACAAATAAACGCACGCAGTCAATTTCTTCAGCTACCGAAACTCAATCGGCGTCCAATCAGGAAATTGCGGCGGCGGCACAGTCACTTTCTCACCTTGCCGCAGATATGCAAGCCGCTATCGGTCAATTTAAGGTTTAGTTTTTAGCGTTTAGCTGTTAGTAGGTAGCTGTTAGCGTTTAATTACAAGCTACAAGCTACTTGCTACAAGTTAATCCCTAACTAAAAAAGTCCGTTTCAAAAAATTGAGACGGGCTTTTCTTTATGGAAAGGATTAGGTTACGTGCAGAGATTTTTTTCAGCGTTCGATTTACTTTTTAGCGTCAGCCATGAACTGCGTCAAAGTTTTGCCGCCGATTCCCCAGTTGTCGGTATCATTTTCCTTGACAAGGACGTAGAAAAATTTTTCTTCAACGCCCAAAATGTTGCTGGCGGTTTTCGTGAGTTCTGCAACGAGTTTTTCTTTCTGTTCCTTCGTAGGGTGAACAGCGTCGATTGAAATTAACGGCATAAAAAATTCCTCCATTCCAGCTTTCAGCTTACAGCTTTTAGCGATTAATAACCAGTTAATATCGATCTATCGATCCAGCAACTATCGATCTATCAATTTAACAACAGCGTCACCGACACCTGCGGCAGAGGCGGGGTTTTGTCCCGTTACAAGCCGACCGTCGACAACAACGTTATTGCTCCAATTAGCGGCGGCGTGATGTGTGGCACCGTGTTCAGTCAATTTATCCGCAAGCAAAAACGGTACAATCGCCGTACCTTGCGCCTCGTCTTCTTCAGCGTTGGTAAATCCCGTGACGTTTTTGCCGTTTACAAGATATTCGCCGTTGCTGAGTTTGACGTTTACAAGCGCTGCAGGTCCGTGACAAACTGCAGATACAATGCCGCCGTTTTCATAAATTTCGCGCGTAACTTTGTCAATCGCCGCACTGTCTGCAAAATCCCACATTACGCCGTGACCACCGGCAAAAAATATCGCGGCGTACTCTTTCGCGTCTACGTCGTCAAGCTTAACGGAATTTTCAAGTTTGCGCTGAAAATTTGCGTCGTCCCAAAACTTTTTGTTGACATGGTCGTCAAAGTTCAAGCTTACGGGATCAATCGGCGGTTTGCCGCCTTTAATCGACGCAATGACGGTTTCAAAGCCCGCGTCCTCAAACTTCGCCATAGGGTGAGTGAGTTCGCTGAGCCAAAAGCCGGTGGGAATGCCGGTCGCGCCTTTAACATTGTTGCTGGTTACAACGCACAAAATTTTCTTCATGCAATTACCTCCAATAAGCTGTAATGTAAATTAATAGATGATTTCGTTAGTTTCGCGTTTGTCGTAGAGTTTATAAAATTCCTCTGCAATATTTTTCGGCGCAAATTTTTCATTCGAGCCTATGACGTTGGTAATTTGAACCGTGCCGATATAAATACCTTTTGCCTTTAAAACCGGCGTCAGAGCTTGAACCATTGCGCGAAGTGCGGCTTTATCCATTGAAAGCGGCAAATATCCTGCGTAGGGTTGCAGTGCGAATCCGCCGCCGGTAATTAAAATCGCGCCGTGTTTCTCTGCAAATTCTTTCGTGTCAAGGAGTCTCACGCAGTTAAAAGCGCCGGCAACGTCCGCAATGTAATGGTCGACTAAATTTTTAGCATTGATATTTTCATCTGCGGGTGCGGTAATTCCCACGTTGTAAAAGAGTACGTCCGGCGTACCGAATTTTTCTGTAAGATTTTTAAACGTCGCGGCAAAATTTTCAAAATCCGAAACATCAGCCGCCTGCGTTTCTACGGCAATATTTTTTTCGGCAAAAGTCCTTTTGTATTCGGCAAGATTTTTTTCACTGCGGGAGATTAAAACTACTTGAAAATTTTCCTGCGCGAATTTTTCTGCAACGCCGTTACCTAAGCCTCTGCCCGCACCTACCACAAAAATTTTCTTCATCATACCAACTCCAAATCTGCTGTTAAAACTTCAAAAACATTCCATTCGCTTAACAAAGTGCGTCCGTCGTAATCGGGATAAAGTTGCAACATTTTTTCTTCAAATTCAGCAAAATTTTTACTGCGCTTGAGTTCCGATTCAGCCTGTTTAAGATACGTTTTAGTCTGTTCCAAAACGTCCGGCGAACTTGCCGCGCCGTGTCCCGCGAAGACGTACGCATAATTTTTTGACTGCAGATTTTCTAACGCCTTTATCCATTCGCCAATATGATTTTCGGCAATGTACAAATGCATTTTTCCATACGCAAGATCGGACGCAAACAAAATTTTTTCCGATTCAATTTCAAGCATTGCAATGAAAGCGGCCTCGGTATTTTTAACCTCGTGAACTTTGAAAGTTACGTCGTCTAGAGAAAATTCCGGTTCAAGAATTTTATTCGGCAAAATCGCTTTATCACCGATTAAATCGCCCAAATGCGGCTTATTCCTTTCAAAAGCCGTCACCGCGTCTTTTTCCATATCCGTTTTTACTTGCGGCAGTGCAAAAATATCACAATCGGCAAAAAAAGAATTCCCGAACCAATTATCGGGATTCGCATGCGTGACAATTACGCGGGAAATGGGCTTGTTGAGATTTTTGGCGAAATTGAAAATTTCTTCCGCGCTTTTCGCCAAAAACTGCGTATCAATTACTACAATATTTTTTTCAGTCTCAATTATCTGACTGTTGACAAGGTAACCTTTTTCCGGCGCCGTGTATGTGTGCACTGAAAAGTTTTTAAAATGCTTGTGATTGACATACTCCCCACGAATAAATTCGGGGGATTCCGCTATCATCAACCAATGC
>CAMJNB010000298.1 GCA_946407175.1 uncultured Selenomonadales bacterium
AAGACTGCGCCGCAATTTGTTACAGTTTTCAAGATAAACCGTACTTTGTCTATATGGCTAGTGTATCTGAAAAATATCACTTCAGCATTTCCGGCTACGTACCTTTTAAATCAGTTGCGGTAGGCTTTCAAGCAATGTACACCAGCATGTTGGTAGGGTTCAGCTTAATTGCGTTGGTGCTTATCATGGCGGCGCGTATGATTTACAAGAGCAGTGAAAACAAGCGCCTTAAGCAAGAAAATTTCTTGGTGAATCAAGCGGCTAAAAATAAGAGCGACTTTCTTTCAAATATGAGCCATGAAATTCGTACGCCGATTAACGCGATTTTAGGCATGGACGAAATGATTTTGCGCGAATCGAAGGACAAAAATATTTTAGAGTACGCGGAAAATTTGAAAAGCGCGGGAAATTCTCTGCTTAGTATCGTCAATGACATTTTGGACTTTTCAAAAATTGAAGCAGGTAAAATGGAGATTATCCCCGTCGAATACGCACTAAGCTCCGTTTTAAATGACCTTGTGAATATGATTAAGCCCCGCGCAGATAAAAAGGGGTTAAAGATTGAAGTCAATGCCAACACCGAAATTCCAAGCATAATTTACGGCGACGAAATCAGAATCAAGCAGGTTGTCACGAACATTTTAACCAACGCCGTTAAGTACACGGAAAAAGGTTCTGTAACTTTAAGCGTAGATTTTGAAAAGCGCGACGCAGAATCTATTTGGCTTAAATTCAGCGTTGCGGACACGGGCATAGGCATTAAGCCGGAAGATATCAAAAAACTTTTCAGCGCATTTGAACGCATTGAGGAGAAACGTAACCGTACCATTGAAGGCACCGGCTTAGGTATGAACATTACGCAAAAACTTTTGGCGATGATGAATACCAAATTAGAAGTTGCCAGCGTTTACGGCGAAGGCTCCACCTTCTCTTTCAAAGTCGCGCAGAAAATCATTAACGCCGAGCCTATGGGCAATTTCGCCGACGCATTTAAAAACGCCGAGCATAAACAATACCATGAAAAATTCACCGCGCCCGACGCAAAAATTTTGGTTGTCGACGATACCGTTATGAATTTAACCGTTGTCAAAGGTCTGCTTAAGCAAACTAAAATTCAAATCGACACGGCGGAAAGCGGATACGATACTTTGAAAATGGTTGCCGCGAAACATTACGACGTGATTTTCCTTGACCATAGAATGCCTGGAATGGACGGCATTGAGACGTTGCAGGAGATGAAAAAGCTTGCCGACAATAAATGCCTTGACACGCCGGTAATTTCACTTACCGCAAACGCCATAAGCGGCGCGCGCGAACAGTACATTGCCGCAGGTTTTAAAGATTATCTCACCAAGCCGATTAATGCCGGTGCGCTTGAAAATATGCTGATTAAATACCTTCCGCCGGAGCTTGTAAAAATTTCTGAAGGCGATACGGCAGATGAACCGGTTGACGAAACTGCCGCGTTGCCGGATTGGTTGACTAATCTTGACGGCATTAATACTGCGGCGGGTATTGAACATTGCGGCGGCGCTGATTCGTACATGGACGCGCTGAAAGTTTTTGCCAACGCCGTAAATTCCGGTGCCGATGAAATTCAAGGCTACTTTGACAAAGCCGATTGGAAAAATTACACGACGAAAGTACACGCGCTTAAATCTACCGCCCGCGTTATCGGTGCAGAAGAGTTGAGTGAACGCGCCAAAAGGTTGGAGGACGCCGGCAATGCAGGTTACGTTGACGAAATTCAAAAGGATACACCGGAACTTTTGAAACTCTACCGCTCTTACGCCGAAAAACTTTCTGCGCTGATTGAAAAGGAAGTTGACGACGAAAATAAGCCGCCGATTGACCCCGACGCGCTTGCAGAAGCTTATGAGACACTTCAAGAAGTTGCAACTACTTTTGACTACGACACGCTGACTTTTGTCATTCAGTCGCTTGAAGAATACAAATTGCCTGCGAAGGACGGCGAAAAGGTTAAGGCGTTGAAAGCGGCGGCGAATAATTTGGATTGGGAGAAGATTAAAGAGATAATTAAGAATTAAAAATTAAAAACTGAAAGCTGTAAGCTAACCGCTAATAGCTGACAGCTAAGAGAGAGTAGCAATATGAGTAAAATTTTTGAAAGCGAAATTAAAAGCAATGTTGAGGTTGCGCCGACAATTTTTAAAATGGAACTCGACGCGCCGGAACTTGCAAAGACGGCTAAGCCGGGACAATTCCTTAACATAAAATTGCCGTCGAATGAATTTACCCTGCGCCGCCCCTTAGGTATCGCGTCGACACAAAACGGCGTGAAAGTTTTTTATCGCGTGGTAGGTCGCGGCACGAAATTTTTATCTGAATTAAAAGCCGGTACAATGCTGAATTACGTCGCGCCGCTCGGCAACGGTTTCAGTTTGCATGAACACAGTAAGGTTTTGCTTGTAGGCGGCGGAATGGGACTTGCCCCGCTTTTAAGTGCGGCTGAAAAACTGCGCGAGGCGGAAGTTTTAATCGGCGGAAAGAATAAGTCGGAGGTTACATTTTGGATTAAAGAATTTGCCCACCTGCCTGCGGTTGATATTATTTTCGTGACGACGGACGACGGCAGTTATCATTACGGCAGGAAAGGCTACGTGGCTGACTACTTGCCGGAAATTTTGTCAGCGGATAAATATTCTGCGGTTTATACGTGCGGTCCAGATGTCATGATGTACGGCACGGCGCTTGAGGCTATTGCGTACGGTCTGCACTGCGAAATTTGTTTTGAAAGGCGTATGGCATGCGGTCTTGGCGCGTGTTTAAGTTGTTCGATTGAAACGGTGAACGGTCGCAAGAAAGTTTGCAAGGACGGTCCCGTTTTCGACGCGAGAGAATT